>DATEEG010000251.1:0-5359 GCA_035281305.1 Acidimicrobiia bacterium
CCTTTTTGACGGAGATCTCCTCGGCGGTGGGCTCGATCGAGAATTCCTCGCGTGCTGCGGTCACCACCGCGACGTTGATGATGGCGTTGGTGAGGTCTTGGGCAAAGGCGACCTTATCGATGGTCGCTTCTTCCGAGATCCTCATCGATTCCACCTCGGAGACCGAGATGTCGACGCCATTGACCGTCGCCGCGGTGGCGCCGGCGCCGGCGCCGCAGGCGGCCGTCAAACCGATCAAGGCCGCCAGCAGGGCCGACCGGGTCCGAAACAGGG
Source organism: Acidimicrobiia bacterium (assembly GCA_035281305.1). Taxonomy (GTDB): domain Bacteria; phylum Actinomycetota; class Acidimicrobiia; order Spongiisociales; family ZC4RG35; genus DATEEG01. The sequence continues at coordinate 274 of DATEEG010000251.1, forward strand.
TTTTAGACAAGGGAATTTCCTTCAAGGTTTGGATTGGGAAATCGTAGCTAGACCGGCCACATATCCCTGATAAAACCTAAGAGTCCGGCCACCAGGTGGACAGGAGCGGGAATGAACAAAACCCCTTCCTGGGGACGCAGGATCGCCTTCGGGGCGAGCCGCTGCAGTCGGATCTCCTGGCTCTGGCTGAGGTCCACTGGCGCCAGTCTCACCTCACTGCGGAGGTTCACGATTTCGTTGAGGCCCACTCGCAGAGCCTCGACTCGCAGACGGGCAATGTCGATCAGAGCCGTGGCAGCCGGCGGCAGCGGCCCAAAACGATCGGCCCATTCGGAGGCCACGTCGTCGACTTCAGCCGGGGCGGTGGCTGTCGCCAGGCGCCGGTAGGCCTCGAGCCGCAGGCCCTGTTCGGGCACGTAGTCGTCGGGGAGATGGGCGTCGACGGGAAGCTCGATTCGGACTTCTTTGATGTCGAGCGGGGCCACCTCATGGCCTTCGAGCTTGGACACTGCTTCGGCGACCAACTCCGCGTAGAGGTCGAACCCGACGGCCGAGATGTGCCCCGATTGCACCTCGCCCAGGATCGAACCGGCCCCTCTGATCTCGAGGTCTTTCAGGGCCAGGTGGAAACCCGACCCGAGGTCCGTTGCCTCGCCGATCGCCTCCAGCCGTCGATGGGCGTCTTCGCTCAATACCTGCTCGGCGGGGTGGAACAGGTATGCGTAGGCCCTCTGGCTGCTCCGCCCGACTCTCCCCCGCAACTGGTAGAGCTGAGCCAGTCCCAGCAGGTCCGCCCGTTCCACGATGAGGGTGTTGACCTGGGGCAGGTCGAGGCCGGATTCGATGATGGTGGTGGCCACCATGACGTCGTACTCGCGGTTCCAGAAATCGAGCATCACCTGTTCGAGCTGGCCCTCCGACTGCTGGCCATGGGCCACCACGAACCGGGCGTCGGGAACCAGATTTCGCAGCCTCGCCACCGCCGTGTCGATCGAGGCCACGCGGTTGTGGACGTAGAAGACCTGGCCCTCCCGCAACAGTTCACGGCGGATCGCGGCCGACACTGCTTGCTCGTCGAGTGGCCCGACATAGGTCAGGATCGGATGGCGATCTTCCGGGGCGGTGCGAATGTGGCTGACCTCGCGGATCCCGGTCAGCGCCATCTCCAGCGTCCGGGGGATGGGCGTGGCGGTGAGCGTGAGAACATCAACTCCGACCTTGAGCCTCCGAAGTTGGTCCTTGGCGGCGACCCCGAAGCGCTGCTCCTCGTCGATCACGACCAGGCCGAGGTTCTTCCAGCGGACGTCCTCGGACAGCAAACGGTGGGTGCCGATCACGACGTCGACCTCGCCGGTGGCCAGTCCCGCGATCACTGCCCGCTGCTGGCGAGCGGTGAGGAACCGACTCAAGACCTCCACCCTGATCGGGTACGGGTCGAACCGATCGGTGAAGGTTTGGTGATGCTGCTGGGCGAGAAGGGTGGTCGGGCACAGCACCGCAACCTGCTTGCCCACCATGGCGGCCTTGAAAGCGGCGCGAATCGCCACCTCGGTCTTCCCGAACCCGACATCACCGAACACGAGGCGGTCCATGGGACGCTCGGCTTCCATGTCGGCTTTGACGTCGGTGATCGCCACGAGTTGATCCGGCGTTTCCTCGTAGGGAAAAGATGCCTCCAGCTCCCGCTGCCAGGGGGTGTCCGGACCAAAGGAATAACCCGCGGCCCGTGCTCGGGCCCGGTGGAGGCGAACCACCTGCTCGGCGACGGCGGCGACCGCCTTGCGAACCCTCTCCTTGGTGTCGTTCCAGTCCCTGCCGCCCATGCGGGAGACCCGGGGCGCTTCACCACCCGTGTACTTCTTCACTGCAGCCAACTGGTCGGTCGGCACGTAGAGGCGATCGTCGCCGGCGTATGCCACGATCAGGTAGTCCCGTTCGACACCGGCCATGGTGCGAGAGACCAGACCCTCGAAGCGACCGATGCCGTGTCGGAAATGGACCACGTAGTCGCCGGTGGTCAGATCGGAGTAGTTGACACCGACGTCGCCCCGCCTGCGACTGGTGCTGCGGTGGGCTCGGCGGCGGCCCGCGATCTCCTGCTCTCCGAGGATCGCCAGCTTGAGACCGGGAGCGACGAAGCCGCGATGAACCCCTTGCGGTATCACCGTCGGCGCTACCCCTTCCTCGCCCAGAACGCGGGCGACCCGATCGGCGGCGGGGGCGCCGTCCATTGCCACTACGACATGGGTCCCCAGACGTTGCAGGCGAGTGATCGCCTTGGCGACGGACGAGGGGTCGCCTGGCGTCGCTTCAAACCCGGTGGTCTCGAGAACGGAATCGTCGGGCGAGGCCGGAATCGGAGGCATCTCGAGGACGCGGTCCAGGTCCAGTTCGAGATGAAGGGCCGGATGATCACCCGCGGCCGGAGCTCCACTCCCCCAGGTCGAAGCCAGAGCCGCGGCCATCTCCTCTTCTTCTTTGATCAGTTCCCGGGCACGATCCCGGCTCCGGGACGGATCGACCAGCACAACGGTGGTCCCTGCCGCGACTTCGTCGAGGAGGGATCTGGGGGCGGCCAGCCAGGGGAGCCACGACTCCATGCCGGAAAAGATCTGCCCTTCCGCCATCCGCTCCCAGGTGGCCGCTGCCCATGGCTCCTTTCTGACAAGTTCGAGAGCACGTTCGCGAACGTCGGGGTCGGGTCTGAACTCTCGCGCCGGGTAGGCCACCACCTCTTCGACGGGATCGGTCGACCTCTGGCTGGAAACCGAAAAGCGTCGTAGGTCCTCGACCGTGTCGCCGAAGAGATCAACCCGGACCGCGTCGGCGGCCTGGGCCGGAAAGAGGTCGAGGATTCCACCCCGCACGGCGAACTCACCTCGCGCCTCGACGCGGTCGGTTCGCTCGTATCCCATTTCCGACAACTGCTGATAGAGATCGGTGAGCGAAACCTCGTCGCCCTTCTTGATGACGACCGGATCCGGAGGTGAAGGACTCAGCCGCTGCATGGCCGCTCGGACGGAGGCGACCACCACCGTCCCGGGCCGGGCATCGCGCAGGAGGACCCGGGCCTCGGCCCGGCGCGCCATGGTCGCCTCGTTGGGGGACACGTGTTCGAAAGGAAGCGTTTCCCAGGCCGGCAGAAGGTGGGTTGTCGTAAACAGGGCCAGGTCCTCGACAAGTTCCTCGGCGTCGCGCTCGGAAGGGACCAGCGCCAGCACCGGTGCCTGCCGGGCAAGACCGGCCAGGGCGAAGGCACGGGCTCCGGCCGAAACCACCCAGCGGCGCGAGGGGAAGCTATACCCCCTCCATAGCTCGATCAGCCCCGACAGCATTACCAGCTCAATTCGGTGCAGCCGACGTGGGATTGAGGTTCGACCTGGAGGGTGGCATGTTCGATCTTGAACTCCTGTTGCAGTAAGTGTCGGGCGGAGTCGAGGGCGGAGTGAGGGTCGGCGTCGTTTTCGATCATCAGGTGGGCCGAAACCACCTCCATGCCTGACGTCAGCGTCCAGACATGAAGGTCGTGAATGTCGACCACTCTCGGGATCGAAGCAAGGCTCAATTTGATGCGCCCCACGTCGAGATGGGCCGGAGCCTCCTGGACGAGGATCCGAACCGACTCCCGACCGAGTTTGAACGCTCGCGGCAGGACAAAGATTCCTAGAGCTATTGCGATCAACGAGTCGGCCTGGAGCCATCCGGTGAACCGAACGACAAGGGCCGCGGCAATCACGCCGATCGAGCCCAGGAGGTCGGCGAGGAGCTCGAGGCGAGCGCCCGTCATGTTCAACGAGTCGTGTGCCACGTTGAGCATTCGATAACCGGCCAGGTTGACCACAAGGCCCACCACCGCCACGACCAGCATCAGCCCCGTCGCCACTTCGCTGGGATCACTCCAACGCCGGATCGCCTCCCACAGTACGAAAGCCGCAACACCGAAAAGCAACACCGTGTTGGCGAGCGCGGCGAGGATTTCGAGGCGATAGAGGCCGTAGGTTCGCGACCCCGTCGCCCCACCCCGGGCTGCCACCACTGCGGCCAGTGCCATTCCGACGCCCAGCGCATCGGTGCCCATGTGAGCGGCGTCCGATATCAGGGCGAGGGATCCGCTGGCGATCCCCCCCACCAGTTCGACCGCCATGAAGCCCACCAGCATCAGCAGGACAACCTTGAGGCGGGCTGATTGTTGGCCCGTGGCCGAAGGCAGGCCGTTGGCCGAATGGGGGATCACACGGAAAGGTTACGACCCGTCGGCGACGAAAATGCTCCGGCCTCGGCGATCTCGGCGGCGATGAGCGCCGGGTCGGGGAGGCTGTAGCACTTGGCCTTTACCCGATAGGCGCAGAACATCCGATCGGAAGGCGCAACAACATGTGGAGGTCGCACTCCTGTAGCAACTTTCGCCGCATTGTCTCCCCGGTCCCACCCTCCCACGGCACTTTGTCGGGCACACCACTACCTGCTCCCGCAGCAATCGGTTGTTAAGACTGATTGTCCGCTCAGGGTTGAGGGGGGTGTTTCTGTCGGTGGGGGCCTGTACGATTATCGAACGGGTGTTCGATAGGATGAAGGGGTCAGGGGTGTTGGCGGAGAAGTTGGAACAAATGGAGCCGAGCCCCCAATTGGCCGCCTTCCTCTCCACTTTGACCAATCAGGATCTTTCGGGTTTTGACCGGATCCGGGTGTTGCAGGCGCATCAGCGTTTGGCTTCCCATTTCCAGGCGCGGGTTTGCGAGTCGATGGCTTCGATCTCCAGCCTGATGAACCAGATCGATCCCGATCCGGAGTTCGCATACGACTCGGCGGCGGCTGAGATCGGAGCGGCGCTACGTCTCACCCGGCGGGCGGCCGAGACCGACTTGGACCTGGCGATTGATTTGAAAGAGCGGCTGCCGGAGGTGTGGGAAGCGTTGGCGGCGGGTCGGATCGATCTGCGGAGAGCCCGGGTCATCGTCGACCAGACGTCCCATCTGTCTGGAGAGGCGGCGCGGGAGGTGGTGGGGCGGATCCTCGAAGCCGCCGGCCGGCTCACCACCGGACAGCTGCGGGCTCTGATCAGAAAGGTCTGCGTCCAAAACGATCC
>DATEEG010000252.1:0-14132 GCA_035281305.1 Acidimicrobiia bacterium
CCGAGAAAGCCGAATGCCTCGCCCTTCTCTATATCGAAGCTGACCCCGTCGACGGCCACCATCTCGCCGAAGTGTTTTGTGAGGTCCCGAGCCTCAACCAATGAATCGCTCACAGCCGATGAACGGTAGTCGGAAGGCGGAAGACGGAAGGCGGGAGACGGAAGCCCGGTGGCGCCAGAAGCCAGACGTCAGACGCCAGACGCCAGACGCCAGAATGTCGTCATGATCGCAGCCGTCGCTTTCGATATTGGGGAGACCCTGATCAATGAGACTCGGATTTGGTCACGATGGGCGGATCGGCTTGGAGTTCCACGCTTGTCCTTCATCGGGGTATTGGGAGGCGTCGCAGCGCAGGGCCGCCCGCACCGTGAGGTGTTTGAGTTCTTTCGGCCCGGTTTTGACCTCCAAGGCGAGTTGGAGCGCTGGCGAGCGGATGATCCCGATGGGCTCAAGTCAGGCTTCGATGCCGTCGACCTTTACCCCGACGTTCGACCCACCTTCACCCGTTTGCAGAAGATGGGCAAGCGCGTCGTGATTGCCGGAAACCAGCCTGTCGAGGCCCGCGCTGCACTAGAGGCGATGGATCTAGGTGCCGACAGGATTCTGATCTCGGCCGACCTCGGATCCGAAAAGCCATCCCCCAACTTCTTCGACAAGGTCGGAGAGGCGGTGGGCCTCCAGGCAGGGAACATCTTGTACGTGGGCGATCGTGTCGACAACGACGTGCTGCCTGCCAAGGCGTCTGGTATGCATGCTGTCCTGATACGCCGGGGCCCCTGGGGCTATCTCCAAGCCGAGTGGCCCCAGGCGGCCGAGGCTGATTCAATCATCGACAGCCTCTCCGAGATCCCGGACCTGGTTATTTAGCGTCTGGCGTCTGGCGTCTGGCGTCTGGCGTCTGGAGCCTTCCCCCTTCGCCTCAGTCTTCCTCAAGCCGATGCGCCGCTGTAGCGCTTGAGGTTGGCGGTCCAGATCCAGCGGGTGATCGTGACCACCAACGTGGTCGCCGCCAGTCCGATCAAGAGTGAGGCAAGACCGAGCCGGGAGGTCAGGGTCTCGGCGGGCACCGTGACCGCCAGGGCGAGCGGGATCAGGAACGTCAAGGCCCCTCGCAACCACGTCGGATATATGGACACAGGCCACCGCCCGGCCTGATACATGCCGTCGAATAGGTCCGTGAACGAGTCGGCTCTCACGAAACGGAAGGCGAACGTCGTGAGCACCAGCCACACGCAATACATCACGATCATCCCCAGACCGGCGGCGAGCACGAATCCGATCGCGCGGAGCGGGGTGACGCCGAGCCGGCCGGCGCCGTTGCCGATGACGATCAGGCCCAGGATCACGTCGACCAGACGCCAGACCCGGAAGTTTCGGATCGACACCAGTAGCTGGGCGTCGGCCGGACGGGTCAGCACCAGATCGAACGTGCCCTCTTCGACCTCCTCCATGAGGTGCCGCATGTTTGGCTCGATCAACGATCCGATGATTCCGCCGAGGAGGATGTGAACCCCCATCACGATCAATAGCTCCGGCTCGGTCCAACCTCCCAGCTGATCGGTGTGGGCGTAGACCAGAGATATGGCGATGAGCCCGGTGGTGAGCGAAACGGCCGAGTTGATCAACTGAAGGACAAAGTTGGCCCGATACTGCAGTTCGTTGGCGGCGGCGACGCGGAAGTAGGCCCAGGCGAGCTTGAGTGCCTTCATCCACCCACCGCCGTGTAACGCCTGATGGCCCGGCCCCACACGAGCTTGATGCCGAGTGCGAGCAGCGCCACCCAGCCGAGCTGGGCCAGCAGTCCCACGCCGATCTCGGGCCAGCTGAGTCGTCCGATCATGGTCTCGATCGGGAACAGGAAGGTCCACCGATAAGGGAGGAAGAACGAGAGCCGTTGCACCCAGTCCGGCATGAGCGAGAGCGGCACCAACCGTCCGGACAAGAGGAGTTCAAAAGCTATGGAGAGCTCGAACAGGGCCGATGTTCGAGTCGTCCAGAAGTTCAATGCTCCGAGGGTGAACAGGTACATGTGGCGAATCACGAAGGCGGCCCAGATCGACATGAAGAAGACGAGGCTGCGGGCGATCGTCAGCTCGACGTCGGGGTTGTAGGTGATCCAGAGAATGATCGCCATCGGGACCCAGATCGCGATCCAGACCGGTTTCTGGCCGGCGAAGAAAGCGAAGTCGCGATGGAAGGGATGGACTGGTCGAATCAGAAACTCGTTGAGGCGCCCTCCCCTGATGCGCCACTCCCAGGAATAAGGGGTGAGGGCCAGATTCATCACCCGTACCAGGCTCCAAACGATGTAATAGGCGGTGAAGTCGTTGGCGTCGTAGCCGCCGACCTCGCCTCCTTGAGCGAGGGCGACGGTCCTCCACACCGCCAGGTAGATCACTGGTTCGATCAAAAAGCCCAGCAAGGCGATGGCGGCCGCCGCTCGATACTGAAACTCGCTGACCAGGCCGTTGCGGGCCTCCGCCAGGTAGTAGCGACCGATTCCCATCAGACCTCCTGTGGAATCGGCGGATCCTCGGCGGCCTCGGCGAAAACTCGAACGATCAGGTCTTCGATTGGTGGGTCTTCGATGTTGAGGTCATCGACCTTCATAACTCCCAGCAGATAGCTGACGGCGCCGCCGACTTGATCCGGGGGCACCAGGAGGCTCACCCGGTCGGACAGCTGCTCGACGACCTCGCCACCGAATGATCTCGTGACGCCTTCGAGGTCGGCCGGGAATCCCGAACCAACCACTGTGACGTTCTTGGGGGAAGCGAACCGCGAGGTGAGTCCCGTCAACCCTCCGTCATAGTGAATCCGCCCGCGGTGGATGACGATGACCCTCTCACACAACTCAACTACGTCGGCCATGTAGTGGCTCGTGAGGAGCACTGTCGCCCCGTACTCCCGGTTGTAGCCCTTGACGAATGTTCGGAGGCGCCGCTGCATCGTCACGTCGAGACCGAGGGTCGGCTCATCCAGAAAGAGGACTTCGGGGGCGTGCAGCAGCGACCCGGCCAACTCGACCTTCATGCGCTCGCCGAGGGAGAGGTTTCGCACAGGCTTGGAGACGATGTCCCCCAACTCGAGCAACTCGATGTATTGGTCGCGGCGCCGCGCGAAATCAACATTCGGAATTCCGTAGAGCGCCTTGAGCAGAAGGTAGGAGTCGAGGGCCGGCAGGTCCCAGGCGATGGAGCTCCTGTTGCCGGCCACGAGGGCGATCCGGCGCAGGAAGGCAGGTTCGCGTCGATGTGGTTGGTGACCGAGCACCTCGGCGACACCCGAATCGGGATACAACAATCCCGAAAGCATTTTGAGAATCGTGGTTTTGCCGGCGCCGTTAGGTCCCAGGAACCCGACGACCTCGCCCGCCTCGACGTCGAAAGTCGCCGCTTCGACCGCCACCACCTGCTTGTGCCGACGGTTGACCAGGCTCCTGACCGAAGCTTTGAGCCCTCCTTCCCGCACCGGCACTTTGAAGGTGCGACGCAGTCCGGCGACATGAACAGAATGGGTCAATGAAGGTCCCGCTGGTGATAACTCCGGTCACCGATCCGGACGACGCCCGGCTCGACGATTACCGCCGGCTGCAGGATCACACGATAAGGCGCCGATTGGAGGAGGCGGGTGGGTTTTTCATCGTCGAGGGCTGGGAGGCGGTTCGCAGGCTGTTGCGTTCGGGGTGGGGGATCCGGTCGCTGCTGGTGACCGAAGACAAGGTCGACCGGCTCGGTGACGTTGACGTCGATGACCTGCCCTTTCCGCTCTATTCCGCGGCCCGGCAGACTGTCGCCGAGGTCGTGGGATTCGACCTCCATCGGGGTGTGATTGCATCGGCCACCCGACCGGCACCTCGCGACTGGACGGCCGTGGCAGGGGCCGCCTCTCGCCTGGCTGTTCTCGAAGGAATCAATGACCTCGAGAATCTGGGGGCCATCTTCCGATCGGCCGGTGCACTGGGAGTCCAGGGCGTGTTGCTGGCGCCAACGATCGCCGATCCCCTCTACCGGCGAAGCGTGCGCGTGTCGATGGGGGCGGTCCTGATGGTCCCGTTCGCCCGGCTGCACTCCTGGCCCCAGAACCTCCTCGATCTCAAGAACGTCGGGTTCTCCCTGGTGGCCTTGACGCCCGATCCCTCGGCGACTCTGATCGAATCGATGTCGATCCCAGCCCGATTCGCGCTCCTGCTCGGTTCGGAATCGTCGGGTCTCTCGCGGGAGGCCCTCGAACTGGCCGACGTGAGGGTGCGCATCGGACAAACGGGCTCCCTCGACTCGCTCAACGTCGGCCACGCCGCTGCCATCGCCTTCCATCGCTTCGGAAAGGCCCTGTCTTGAAGATGGACTTCCGACGCCCTGCCTTCCTGGTCCTCCTGACGCTGATTGTCTCGGGGCCGGCCACCGGACAGACTTCTCCAGCCCCGGGTGGGACCTTTCTCGACGATGACTTCCGGGCGGCCGAACCCGCCATCGAAGCCCTCGTCGCCGCCGGAATCACGAGTGGCTGCGGCCCGGAAGTGTTTTGTCCAACCGATCCGGTGACCCGCGGGCAGATGGCGACATTTCTCGCCCGTACCCTCAAGAGCGGCACCAGCGAGTTCTCGCAGTTCTCCGATCTCGTTTCGGACAGCTACTACGCCGGCTTCGTCAATCGCCTGTTCGAGATGGACATTGTCGAGGGTTTTCCGGATGGCACTTTCCGACCCGACGACCCCGTGTCGAGAGCGGAGATGTCCGCCCTCCTGGTGCGCTCCCTGGGCGTCGATACCGGGAGTTACGCGGCGACCTCGTTCATCGACGTTGCAGCCGACGCCTGGTACGCGCCTTCCGTCGAAGCACTGCGGAGCGCGGGCATAACGACCGGCTGTGCCAGCGACCGGTTCTGCCCTCAGGACGCGGTCACCAGGGAGCAGATGGCGCTCTTCCTGGCGCGGGCGTTTCAGCTGCCGTTGCCGGTGGTGATCGGACGAACCAGTCCGCTCAACGGTCTCCCGGCGACAGGTCTGGCGACCGAGAGGCGCGTCATCGCAGTCAAGATCGACAATGCCTTCGCTGCCAGGCCGCAATCGGGGATCGAGACCGCCGACGCGATGATGGAGTTGATGGTCGAAGGTGGCTTGAGCCGCATGATCGGGCTCTTCCATCACTCCGACTCGACCTATGTCGGCCCGGTACGTTCGGTGCGACCGACCGACGCAGTCCTCGAATCTCTCGGGGCGACCGTGGGGATAAGCGGCGCCCAACCCTGGATCGCTGACATGGTCGGCGCCGCGGGCGTCTCCATCATCCGCGAAGGCGAAGTTGGCCCACCGACGTTGTTCCGGATTTCGACGAGGGTTGCCCCCTACAACCTCTACAGCAACAGTCTCGAACTGAGACGGGAAGCCGACAGACGCGGTTATCCGAATGAGCCTCCGCCGAACCTCTTCAATTTCGGGCCATTCCAATACGGCAGTGCACCGACGGCGAAGACGATCGACGTCTCGTGGTCAGATCCGGTGTCGACCGTCTGGGCATGGGACGGGATCAGATACCGGCGGTCGATGGGCGTCTCCCCCCATTTCTGGCGGGACGCAGTCGGCAAAAGCGGACGCATCTCCGCCGACACCCTCGTGGTCATCTTCGGCCAGTATTACGAGGTGGGTGCTCCGCCCGGAGTGAACGGGTCGATAGTGCCGGCCATGGCCACGATCGGTTCCGGGCGTGCCCTGGTGTTCACCAACGGCCGGGTCCTCGACGGCACCTGGTCGCGCCCGAACAACGAGACCTGGTTCACCTTCTCGGTCGACGGAGCCGAACTAGTGGTCCCCCCCGGGATCCCCTGGCTGCACATCATCCCCCACGACCGCCCCGTCACCTGGAGTTGAGAAGGCGGTTCGATCCGGGCGCCTGGCCAGGAGTCCGAGGAGTCCGGAGACTCCTCCCACTGTCAGCGACGGTCCGGCGAACGGATCGTCAGAGAAGAGCCAGACAACGACGCCTATCGCCGCCGTCAGGATGAGGGCCACGAGGACGGCTTTGCGGTCGGGTCCGGTTCGAGGAACGAGCAGGCCGCCGGCAAAGGCAAAAAGGGCGGCCACTGCGTAGGACCTGGCGTCCATGGGCATGAGGTTAGGGTCTCGGCTCATGCCAACCATGCCCGACTTCCCCAAAGAGCCAGCCGAACTGGCGGCGTTTTTTCAGAAGCATGGCGAAGACTGCCTTCCGGGCCTCCTCGGCATCGATGTCGTCGAATTGAAGAACGGCGCGTGCCGGCTCTCCATGCGGATAGAGCAGAAGCATTTCGCCTCCAACGGTTACCTGCATGCCGCATCGGTGATCGCATTGGCCGATTCTGCGTGTGGTTACGGCTGCGTCGCCTCGCTTCCCGACGGAGCCAGTGGCTTCACCACCCTCGAATTGAAGTCGAACCACGTTGGGACCGCCCTGGCAGGGACCATTGCCGCCGAAGCCCGCATCGCTCACGGCGGCCGCACCACCCAGGTCTGGGATGCCGTGGTGACGTCCACAGAGACCGGCAAGCCGCTTGCCCTTTTTCGCTGCACCCAGTTGATTCTGTATCCCGCCAACTAGTCAGCGAAGCCGAACCTGCCACCGGATGACTCTGATCGACGGGTTCCCGGTCTACTCCCCGATGTCCTCGTTCCAAAGGGCCGGGTTGGCGGCGATGAACTGGTCCATGAGGGCTTTGCAGTCGTCGCGCTGGAGAATTACCAACTCGACCCCGCGGGACCGCATGTAGGCCTCGGGTCCCGCAAACGTCTGGTTTTCGCCGATGACGATCCGGGGAATCCCGTAGAGCAGTGCCGTTCCGGAGCACATTTCACAGGGAGATAGGGTCGAATAGAGGGTGGAGCGCCGGTAGACCGAGGCAGGGAGCCGGCCGGCGTTCTCGATTGCATCCATCTCGGCATGAAGGATCGAACTGCCTCGCTGCACCCGCCGGTTGTGACCGGCGCCCACGACCTTCTCGTCGGCCACGAGAACCGACCCGATCGGTATGCCACCTTCGTCGCGACCCTTGCGCGCCTCGTCGACGGCGAGTTCCATGAAGCGATCGTTCATCGCGGGCAACATAGTGGTGCGAACCTGTGGCCCTGCTGCTTGCGTAAAGGATGGTCATGAAGGTCTGGCTTAGCGGTTTGCTGGGGTTGGCCCTGACCCTGGCAGCCTGTGGAGACGACGCCAGTGTCACCACCGCCGGGGCGTCGACCATCTCGACCACCGCCACCACCGCCGACGAGGTCGGCGATGAGACCACGACGACCTCGACGACTTCCACCACTACTACAACCACTGCCGCAGCCGTCACCACCGCGACATCGGCCACCACCACTACGACCGTCACCACCACGGCACCGGCGACCACGGCACCGGCCACCACGACCACGACCGCAGTTACCACGACCTCTGCTCCCGGCGGAGGGAGCACGGTCACTGTCAGTGCCGAAAACTTCGGTTTTTCCCCGGCCGCCATCACCATCAGCGTCGGGGATACGGTCCAGTGGGTCCTGAATGAAGGAAGCCACACGACCACCTCCGGCGCCGCCCCCACCCCCGATGGCTTGTGGAACCAGGTCATAACTGCCGAAGGCCCGGTTTCGGTCACTTTCGATCAGGCGGGCCAGTTCCGGTACTACTGCCGTTTCCACGCTGATTCCATGCAGGGAACGGTGGTTGTAGAACCCTGAGGGTCCGATAGGGTGGAAGGGTGACTTTCTTCCGCCGTTTTGTGGTGCTGAGCTTCTGCACCCTGCTTCTGGCCGCTTGTGAGATCCGCAGCTACCTGGATATCGACATGTCTGATATCTCCAACGGCACGGTGTCGGTCCAGGTCGGGTTCGACGACCAATTCCGGGATGCCATGGAGGAGTTTGGGGGAGGGACCGATCTCATCGGCGAACTCGAAGCGGACGCCCCCGGGGAAGGTTGGAGAGTCGAGCGATTCCAGGACGGGGACATCGAAGGCGTCGAGATGACCAAGGAGTTCTCTTCGATCGAAGAGTTGCAGGAGTTGCTGGAAGAGGGAAGGCTCTCCGGTCCGCAGGAAGGCCTCGTCGGCGAGGTTTCGTTCGTCGACGCCGGCGACACCATTCGCTTCGAAGCCGAAGTGCCCCAAGGTGGCGACTTCGAAGGTATGGATCCAGCCGATATGGAAGGGCTTTTCACCTACGACGCCCGCATCAGTGTCACTTTCCCGGGCGAAGTGATAGAACACAACGGTGAACTGGTGGAAAACACGGTCACGTGGGCCTTCGACGATCCAACGGCGATGGCCGGCAGCGAACTATTCGCCGAAAGTCGCAAGGGTTCGGGTTCGCCGGTCGTCGCGATCGTCGGAGTCCTGCTGGGACTCGGCGTGGTTGCCTTAGTGGTTTGGCAGGTTCTCGCCCGGCGCCAACCGCCCTCCGAGGGACTCGTCACCTCACGCCTGGAGCATCACACCGAACCTGCTCCGGACGAGACGGTTCAACCGAGTACAGAGTCGGCGTAGCACCAGCGCCAAGCCTCTCCCGGTTCGATGCTGCGAACGACCGGATGGCCCTCGACCCGATAGTGCATGGCCGCGTGACGACGCGGGGATGAATCGCAACAGGCCACCTTTCCGCAGGTGAGGCACAGCCGCAGGTGAACCCAGCGAGTTCCTTCCCGCAGGCAGTCTTCACACCCTCCGGGCTGACGCGGGGCGATGGTGACCGGGGCCGCGGCCAGGTGTTCGCACCCTTCCTGCTGGGTCACCGGAGCCATCAGTTCTTCTTCCTTCGCTTCATCGTCATCGTCCAGCAAAGTCTCCAACACGGATTCCTCGATGTCGAATGACTCGAGAACGTTGCGAAGCACTTCCTCGGGGATGCGCCCGGTGCTGCGGAGCTCCAACACCCGGGCTCGTTCCGCCAGAAGCATTCCCTGCCGGAGCCGAGAGTAGGCGGCGCTGGGAGTCTCTGTCTCAGCCTGGCCCAATCGCTCCCAAGCCGCGCGCGAGCGTTCCTGGGTTCGAGTTCGCAGGAGTTCCACTATGTCCTCGGGATCGTCGGGGGCTGCGAGCTTGTCGAGTTCGGCGAGGCCGGCCCGGGTTGCCTCCTGAAGCAACGCCGCTTCCTGCAGAGTGTCCTCGCGGCGATCGGGCCCGCGCAGGCCAAGCATCCGGACCAGTTTCGGGAGAGTGAAACCCTGGATCAGCAGCGTTCCGGCAGTCACCACCAGGGCGGCCAGGATCAGGATCTCTCGATGGGGGACAGTTTCGGGAAGGACGAACGCAGCGGCGAGGGTGACGACGCCCCGCATCCCCGCCCAGGAAACGACCGCCGGGTGCTGCCAGGTAGGAGCCGGGTCGGCCCGTCCGACGGAGTGGATCCTCCTCGGCAGGTAGGTCGCCGGGAACACCCACAACGGGCGCAACACCATCACGGTCACGAGGATGGCCCCGCACGCCAGGGCAATACGACCGAACCCCAGAGTGCTGTCGGCCACGTCTGTGACGATCCACCGCACCTGAAGCCCGATCAGGAGGAAGACCGAATTCTCCAGGAGAAACTGGATGGTCTGCCAGTTGTGACGCTCGCTGATGCGCGAAGTTGCGTTCTGGATGACCTGGGCCTTGTGGCCGAGGAGAAGCCCGGTAACCACGACGGCGAGGACTCCTGACGCGTGTATCTCCTCGGCTGCGAGATAGGAGACGAAGGGCGTGATCAGCGACAGGCTCGTGTCGAGGGCAGTCTGTTGGACATAGCGGCGGATCCTTCCGATGACGAACGCCACCGCGATTCCAACCAGGACGCCGCCGCCGGCTGCGATTGCAAAGTCGGCTCCGATCTCGAACACGCTCACCGTGCCCCCGAGGGCTGCAATCGCGGTCCGCAGGGCGACAATGGCAGTCGCGTCGTTGACCAGCGACTCCCCTTCGAGGATCGCGACGATTCGTCGTGGCATCCCTACCCGCCGGGCGATCGCAGTCGCCGCGACTGCATCGGGAGGTGCGACCACCGCTCCCAAAGCCAAGGCCGCGGCGAAAGGGACCGGCAACAGCCAGTAGGTGACCAGTCCCACCCCGAGGGCTGTGAACAGGATGAGTCCCACCGAAAGCAGCGCTATGGGGCGGCGATTGGACCGGAAGTCGATCAGCGACGTCCGGATCGCGGTTGCGTAGAGGATCGGGGGCAGCAGTCCGACCAGAACCAGGTCTTCGTTGAGTTCGACATCGGGAACGAAAGAGACAAAAGAGCCGATGAGCCCGACGATCACAAGCAGCAGCGGGGCTGAGAGGCGCCACCGGCGGGCCAGGCCGCTGACCGCGATCACAACCGAGAGAAGAAGGACGACGCCGGCGGCAGTCGTCATGGCAACTGGCCAGTATTCGACTCAACAGTAGAAACGAAGATCGGCATGGGTCAGTCGATCCAGGCGTCGGCTTCGATTTCGATTTTCCAGCGAGGGTCGAGGAGGCCCTTGACGATGATCATCGTCGCGGCCGGCCGAATCGCGCCGAACACCTCGCCGTGGGCCCGTCCCACCGCTTCCTGATCGCCTCCGTCGGTCAGGAACATCCTGGTTCTGACGACCTGATCGACCGAGGCCCCCGCCTCCGCGAGGGCGCCGGCGATGATTTCCAGACAGCGCCGAGTTTGAACGTAGGGGTCGGGGTCGCATGAGCCGTCCGGCCACACCGGAGCGGTCCCGGCGACCGCCACGAGCTGGCCGACCCGAATGGCTCGCGAAAAGCCGATCGGCTCTTCGTACGGGGAGCCCGAACTGATCCGCTGTCGATTCATGGCCCGTATTGTGCCGCGCCGGAAGCAACTCCGGTTCCAGGGTTTGACGGTGGATCGATCAAGGGCCTCAGATCTCGGGCTGGGAGCCTAACGATGGGTCCGAAGGGGACGCGGTTCGTTCAGCGAGGGGTCGAAAAGGGTCTTGATCTGGTTCTGACGTCCTTCCACCATCGGGATGAGGCCGGCCGTCAGCAAGCTATCGAGTGGATGCACCGTGGGAGCCACCCGGGTCCACACCTCCGGGTTCCGCTCGATCAACTCGAGGGCGACGCCGAAGTCCTCGGCGAAGGCATGGGCCATGGTTCCGATCAACTCCTTCTCCCCGAAGGAAACTTGTTTGAAATCGAACCTCACGGGCTGCGGTTGATGCCCGACGATGACCACTCGTCCGTTGTCGGTGACCGTGCGGACCGCTAGCTGCAGGGATTCGGCAATTGCGGTGCATTCGAACGCCAGGGTGGGAGGTCCGGCCGCCGTGAAGATTCGGTCACTGAGTTCGAGGGGGTTGGAGGCGTCGATGGTGGTGGAGGCGCCGAGCGCGGTGGCGACCTCCAACCTGCTCGGGTTGATATCGACTGCAACCACGGTCGCACCAGCGGCAGCAGAGGCGAAGGTGATGAAACTGCCGATGCCACCGACTCCGAGGACCACGACGACGTCGCCGGCGACCAATCGCCCGCGCCGTGAAGCGTGGACTGCAATCGACATCGGCTGGGCCAGAGCCGCCAGATCGGGCGAAAGCGAGGTGGTCGCAAGGTTCATGCAACACGACGCCGGCACCGCCACTCGCGCTGCCATGGCGCCGTGGGCGTGGAGCCCGACCGTCCAATAGGTCTCGCAGAGGTTGGTTGCCCCCCTCCTACAAGCCGAGCAGTGACCGCATGCGACCCCGGCACCGGAAGCGACCAAATCACCCAGCGCATAACCCTCAACCCCGGGTCCCACCATCGCCACCGTCCCGGAGAACTCGTGCCCGGGAATCGTCGGGCCCACGTGGCCGCTGAAGGGGTGCTTTTGTCCCACCGGAAAGAAGTGGGGGTCGTGAACGAACTCTCCGACATCGCTGCCACAGATGCCGACCGTGGCCACATCGAGGAGCAGTTCGCCCTCTCCCGCCACGGGGTCGGGCATCTCCATGAGCCGGACGTCGCCCGGGCCGTAGTAAACCGCTGCTTTCACAGATCCCTCATAGGGTCGCCTCACAGTGGCAGATTCGGGACGGGACGACCAACTGTGGCGTCGGGTACGCGATCATTAGCCCATGAATCACGTTCCTACGGTTGGCTTCATGGGGTTGGGTCGAATGGGGAGCCTGATGGCAGCCAATGTCGCCTCGGCCGGGTTCCCCCTGACTGTCTACAACCGGACAACTTCGGTTGCCGAGGAATTTGTCGCCGCCCATGGTGGTTCCGCGGCCGCCTCGCCGTCCGAACTTGCCGCGCACGCCGACATCCTCATTTCGATGCTGGCCGACGGCGCCGCATTGATCGATGCCTACTCGATGGCGGGCGGGGCGCTCGAGGGCCTCAAACCTGGATCGGTGGCAGTCGACATGGGCACCTCAGGCCCGCAGGCGGTGGCAGTGGTGCGGGACCAGGTCGAAAGGGCCGGTGGCGTGTTGGTCGACGCCCCCGTCTCAGGCAGCACCCCGGCCGCTGCGTCAGGAAAGCTATTGATCATGGTCGGAGGCACCGAAGCCCAGTTCGAAGCGGTCCGCTCCGTCCTCGAGGCGATCGGTAGCCCTGTCCGCGTAGGGCCGGCAGGGTCCGCCGCGACCCTGAAGCTGACGGTGAACTCGATTCTGTACGGCCTGAATCAGGCTCTGGCCGAAGGAGTGATCCTGGCCGAAGCCGCCGGCGTTTCACCGGACGTTGCGCTTGATGTTCTTACCCGGAGCGCCGCCGGCGCGCCGATGGTTTCCTATCGCAAGCCCCAGTACCTCGATCCCGACCAGGCGCCGGTGACCTTCACCCTGGACCTTGCCCGCAAAGACATCGAACTCGCTCTCGACCAAGCCCGGTCCTCGGGCGTCCCCATGCCCCAACTGGAGCGGACGATGGAGACGGTCGAGGCATTGATCGCCGCCGGTGAAGGCAATCGCGATATGGGTTTCGTCGTGGAAGGTGCCCGCCGAGCCTGGAAGAAATCAGTAGGCAGCGTTCAGTAGGCAGTAGGCAGCCAGAATCAATACTGCCTGTTGTCTTCTGCCTACTGCCTACTGCTACTTCCCGTACCATTCTGTCCCAATGGCAGTCCCTGATGGCTCGGCGCGCCGGTCCAATGGCGGGGTCACGCTTTTCGACGTGGCGCGTTTGGCCGGCGTGCACCCTTCGACGGTCTCCCGGGCGCTCGATCCGTTGCAGCGCAAACGGGTCAAGGAGCCGACCCGGCGACTGATAATGGACGCCGCCACCCGCCTGGGTTATCGACCGGATTTGATCGCCCGGGGGCTGCGTAACGGACGGACGTCCACAGTCGGTGTGATCGCGGCGGACCTTGGCAACACCTTCGTGACTCCGATCATCCACGGCCTTACGGGAGCAATAGAAGCCGCCGGGATGCTTCCCTTGATCGCCGAGACCCAGGACGATCACGACCGTTTCGCCATCATCCTCGACCACATGTTGAGCCGGCGGGTGGATGCCATCGTTGTCATCGCCGCCCGATCCGGCGACCAGGCAATTCTGGAGTCGGCCGGCAAGCTGGTTCCCATCGTGATCGCGGCCCGTCCGATGAATCGGACGGTATTGCCCCAGGTCATCCACGACGACCGCCGGGGTGGACAACTGGTGGCCGAGCACTTTCAGCAGCTGGGGCACAAGCTCGTTGCCCAGCTTCACGGTCCCGTCGACGTCGGCAACTTTCCGCGGCGGGCCGAGGGTTTCTCCGAGGTGTGCCGCGCAGCCGGGCTCACCGAGGTGGTGTTGGCCGGGCGGGCCGACTTTCCCAAGGTCGCCGACGGCCAGCGGCTCATGGAGGAGGTCCTCGCGGGCTCCGGTCCGATTCCGACAGCCGTCTTCGCCCAGAACGACAACATCGCCATCGGAGCCCTCGCAAAGCTGCGAACGGCAGGACTCCAGGTTCCCGGTGACATCTCCCTGGCCGGTTACAACGACCTGCCGATGGTCGACCAGCTCTGCCCTCCGCTCACGACGGTCCTTTACCCCAGCCTCGAGGTCGGCAAGGCCGCCGGAGAAATGGTTCGTCAACTACTCGATGGAAAAACCCCGACTGACCTCACCCTCGAGCCGAAGCTGATCGTCAGAGAGTCGACCGCAAGGGTTTAGCTTCCGTCTTCCGTCTTCCGTCTTCCGTCTTCCGTCTTCCGTCTTCCGTCTTCCGTCTTCCGTCTTCCGTCTTC
>DATEEG010000253.1:0-6257 GCA_035281305.1 Acidimicrobiia bacterium
CGGCCCCACCCCACCGATGAGTCACGGTGGTATCTCCGAGTTCAGGGAACAGATCACGAAGAATCTTCTCGACGGCTTCGTGGACCAACGGCTCCCGTTCGTAGGAGGGATCCAGCTTCGACCCGAAGTGATAGCGGGCGCCGCGGCCTCCAAAGGCCAGGCGTCCGTCAAGCGTGCGCTGACCGTAGATGATCAGGCGGCGGGCATCGTTGAACGTCGGACGATCGTCGAAACCGACCTTGTCCCAGAAGTCCGACGGCAGGGGTTCGGTCGCGACCATCAGTGAATACACCGGGATGTAGGTGCGGCTCTGTTCCGGCAGTTCGACGGTGAATGCCTCGGTGCACCGCAAGACGGCATCTGCCCTGATGACACCTCGGTTGGTCCGCACCGTCTTCGGTTCGATCGCTTCGGCCCGGGTCTGCTCGAAGATGGGGACCCCGAGGCCTTCGACGACCCTGGCAAGACCCCGTGCGAGCCGGGCCGGATGCAGAGCCGCGCCGTGCGGCGTGTACATGGCACCCTGGGACCCGGCCACACGAGCCCGGCCCGAGAGTTCGTTCGGCCCGAGCCACTGGAAATCGTCCGGCCCGAACCCCCACGACCTCTCGTGTTGGATGAGATCGTGAATGGCTACGAATTGGGCGGTGTTGGTAGCGAAGGTGAGGATTCCGCCTTTGTGAAAGTGACACTCGATCCCTTCGGCGGCCGCCACTTTTCCGACCTCGTCAACGGTGGAGAACATCTCCCTCATGAGGGCCATCACCGGACCGCGGCCGTGTCGCTTGGCCAAACGTTCCTTGTCACCCGCCATTTCCCCGAGGCACCAACCGCCGTTTCTTCCCGAGGCACCGAAGCCTGCGATCTCTGATTCGATCACCACGACCCGGATATCGGGCTGGTGCCGCTTCAGGTAGTACGCGGCCCACAACCCGGTGTAGCCGGCCCCGACGATGGCAACATCGGCGACGATATGGCCCGGGAGACCGGGACGGGGATGCAGATCCTCCCCGACGGTGTCGTGCCAGAACGAAAGAGAGCCGTAACCGCTCAACGACTACTCGGCTTCGTCGAGATGTGAGGGGAGGCTCCCGGCCCGGGCCAGCGCCTCAACCAGGGCGTCGGACATCGCCTCGAGGACGACGGCGACATCCTCCATCGTGTGGGATGCGCAGGTGAACCACGGCTCCCGACCGTCGATGCACGGCATTACCCCGCGTCGAATCATGCCGTCGACCATCGCTGTGTACAGACGGGCGTCGTGACCGGCCAGGTTGCGGTACTCGGTCGGGCGGCCGTCACCGAAGAAGACCCCGAACATGGAGGGATGGCCGAGAACCTGACCTTCGACCCCGTACTCGACCAGGATCCGCTGGATCCCCTCCATCAAGGCACGACCGACCTTTTCTATCCGGTCATAAGCGTCGGTGGTGGTGAGTTGCTCGAGGGTGGCGATGGCCGCGGCGGTGGCGATGCCATTGCCCGAGAACGTGCCTGCCTGGGCGATCCCGCCCATCTGCCACCCCTCCACCATGTCGGCACCGAGGGCAATTGCCGCCACCGGAAAGCCGTTGCCCAGCGACTTGGCGTAGGTGGCGATGTCGGGCGTCACCCCGAAGGTCGCGGCTCCCCCGCCGAGGCCGAACCGGAACCCGGTCTTCACCTCGTCGAGGATCATGACGGCCTCGAACTCGCTGCAGAGGCGGCGGACAGCCTCGAGGAATCCCGGCTCGGGCAGGATCCCGAAGGCGTTTCCACAGGCCGGTTCAACGATCACAGCGGCGATCTCATGGCCGTGATCGTCGAATAGGTCCTGGAGGGCGTCGATGTCGTTGAAAGGGAGAGTTCGAACGTATGACCTGATCGCATCGGGGATCCCCGACGACACTTGATAAGGGATCGGACGCAGCCGTGACCCCAGATGGGCCGGAGGTGCCCCGGCGGTGGTGAAGAGGACGTAGTCGTGGGTGCCGTGGTAGTGGCCTTCGAACTTCACGATCAGGTCCCGCCCGCCCCATCCCCGGGCCAGGCGAATGGCATGCATCGTGGCTTCCGTCCCGGTGTTGGTGAAGCGGATTCGGTCGGCCCATCCGATTGCCCGCAGGATCGCCTCGGCGGCCTCCACCTCGCGCCGCTGGGTCATCGCGAAGGTGGTTCCCTCTCTGGCCGCCGTGACCACGGCTTCGGTGACATAGGGGTCGGCGTGACCGAGGATTATCGGCCCCCAGGCACATTGCAGGTCTATGTAGCGCTTTCCGTCCATGTCCCAGACGTAACCGCCCTGGCCGTGGTCGATGACGAGCGTGTCTTCGTCGCCGAGGTAGCGAAATCCGCTGGATACACCGTTGACGAGACTGGCCCGGGCGCGCTCAAACCACTCCGCTGTGCGGGGTCCTTGCATGCTCATGAGATGCGGTCCTCCGAGATTTGGGACCGGCCATAGTGGGTCGGTTTGTAGACCGGTCTTGGTTCGTCAGTTGCTGGGGGTCTGGACGGTCGTGCGACCGTTGTGCCCATCCCGCTTCGTGACGCCGGACCGACTGTGGGTCGGAACGGGTGACTCAGTCCCGCCGGACGAGTTTTGAAGGGGTGCTCATCGACGGCAGGTTGGGACGGAAGATCCTTCCATCCATCACCCCTTCCGGATTCGGTGAACCATCGCCCGAGACTAGCCGGGGATCGATGGCTGATACCGTCTGGGGCCACCGACAGGAGGACTTTCTGAGCACCGATTTGAAACTCTTCATAGCCGGGGAATGGACCGAGGGCAGTGGCGACGGCCACTACGAACTGCGCTCTCCGGGCACCGGGGAGCATCTTGCCAATGTCCCCCTGGCCTCGACCTACGACATCGGTCGAGCGGTCGCCGCGGCCCGGGCCGCCACTGAAGAGATGCGACACTGGTCGGCTTTCGAACGGGCCGAACTCTGTCTCCGCGCCTACGAGATCTGGCAGGACCGGATTGAGCACATCGCCCGCATCCTCACGATGGAGCAAGGCAAGCCGTTCAAGGCCGAGGCGATCGAGGACATCGCCGAGTCGGGCGATTACCTCCATATCGCGGCCGAGGACGCCAAGCGAATGAAGGGCGAACTGATCCCCACAACCGAGCGCAACCGTCGGATGTTCACCGTCAGGCGCCCGGTGGGAATTTGGGCGGCGATCACGCCATGGAACTTCCCGGTCATGATCCCGATGGAGACGGTCGGTCCCGGACTCGCCACCGGAAACTCGGTGATCGTCAAGCCTCCGCTCAACACTTGCTGGGCGATGCTCGAGGCCGCCCGCGCCATCGAGGAGGCTGGATTCCCGAAAGGGGCCCTGTCCGTCATCCCCGGTGACCGCGAGGTCGGGGAGCACCTGGTCACCCATCCCGGGATCGACGGGATCAGCTTCACGGGCTCATCCGAGACCGGTAAGCGGATCGTCGCGGCGATGGGTCTCAAGCGGACCATCATGGAAATGTCGGGCAATGGGCCTCTAATAGTGGCTGGCGACGCAGACGTCGAGGCTGCCGCCACCGCCGCGGTTTATGGCGCCTATTACAACGCCGGGCAGGTCTGCACCGCCACCGAGCGGGTGATCGTGGTCGACGAGCTTCACGATGCCTTCGTCGAGGCAACCCTGAAGGCGGCCCGGCTCGTGAGGCTGGGCGACCCCTTCGCCGACGACACGACCATGGGTCCTTTGAACAACGAGCCCACCGCCGCCAAGATGGACCGGCACATCGAAGATGCCGTCAACCGTGGTGCCGAGGTCCTGGTCGGTGGCGGCCGGGCGAGTGGATATCCGACCGATCTTTACTACGAGCTCACGGTGATCGATCGCGTCTCCGAGGAGGCCTCTGTGTCCCGGGAAGAGTCGTTCGGACCGGTGGTTCCGATACTCTCCGCAGCCAATGACGAGGCGGCAGTGGGCATCGCCAACCGGACTCACCTCGGACTGCAGGCGGCGGTGTTTACCAACGACCTGAGCAAGGCGTTTTGGTACGCCGATCGGATCCGCAGCGGCACGGTCATCGTCAACGACTCCACCGATTTCTGGGAAACGTTCCAGCCGTTCGGGGGCGCGGCCGGCACCGAGACCGGTTGGGGTCGTCAGCGAATCGAAGAGTTCACCGACCTGCAGACTGTGGTGTTCAATCTTCGAGAGGAGTAGGCGACGGTTGAAATCGCGGTCGTTCGGCTCAATCAGTTAGCGTCTGGAGCGAATGGCTGATCCTCCGATCCATGTGCCCTACGAGAAACGAGCAGCGGAAATCCCGTTCGCATCGTCGGAGTACGTGTCGTTTGCGTCCCGCCAATCGTTCCTCGGGGTGCCGGCGCGGCGCCTCGACGACCTCGGAGACGGAGATGTGGTCATCCTCGGGGCCCCGTTCGATTGGGGCACGACCTTCCGGCCCGGGGCCCGGTTCGGCCCGGCGGCCATCAGAGAGGCCGACTACGGCGCCATGGACGGATATCGGCCGCACTTGCCGACCGGCATCGACGCCCTCGGCGCCCTGGGGGTAGTCGACATCGGTGACGTCTACGTCGTCCCCGGCCAGGTTGAGCTTTCCCTTGATCGGATCACGGACACCGTCGAACGTGTCACCAGGGCCGGGAAGATCCCGATCGTCCTGGGCGGCGACCACACGATTACCTTTGCCAACGCGACCGGCGTCGCCCGCGTCCATGGTTTTGGCGATGTTGCCCTGGTCCACTTCGACGCCCACGCTGACACCGGCGAGATGCAGAACGGCCAGCTGTACGGTCACGGCACCCCGATGCGACGGCTGGTCGAGTCGGGGGCGGTGCCGGGCCATCGGTTCGTCCAGATCGGGCTGCGGGGCTACTGGCCCGAGCCTGACGTGATGGCCTGGATGCGCGAGCAGCGCATGCGGTCATACCTCATGAACGAGATCGTCGATCGAGGGTTACAGACGGTGGTCGACGAGGCCGTCACCTATTCCCTCGATGGCGGAGCCAAAGGTGTCTTCCTTTCGATCGACATCGATGTCGTTGACCCCGGGTTCGCCCCCGGAACCGGGACCCCCGAGCCGGGAGGCTTGACCTCACGCCAACTGCTCGACACGGTCCGCCGCCTGAGCAAAGATCTCAACGTCATCGGGGCCGACGTCGTCGAGGTTTCCCCTCCCTACGACTCGGCCGAGATCACCTCCTACCTGGCCAACCGTGTCGTCTTGGAGATCCTCAACGGCCTGGCCGAACGCAAAGCCGGCGTCTAGTAACCCAGAAATCCCCGTTTTGGCGCGACGCGATGGGGCTATAGGACCGTTCTGTCGCGCCAAAACGAGAGGATCTGCTGCCGAACCTGCTCCGGTTCGCTCCAGACCGCAGTGTCCCAAATTCGGAGGACCCGTCGGCCGGAAGACTCGAGGCGAGCGAATCGATCGGCGTCTGCTTCCTGGTCGAGGACAGAGCCGTGATATCTGTGGGAGAGGACTTCGATCACGTCTGGAGATCCAACCAGAACGAAGTCGACTCGGCCGATCCATTCGTGGCTCCCAACGTCGACTTGCCGTACCAGCTTTACGCCTACGTCGAGGGCTAAGCGTTGCACCCGCCCTTCGAGACCGCTCTCGGGCGGTCGATAGTCAGCCGGGCGATCCGCGAGCAGTCGCCGCATCAACCGAATTCCGTTTCGCCCGCGCTTTGCCAGTACGCCAAGAAGCACATGAAGCTCTTCGTAAGAGACAAGACGTAAAGCCCAGGCATTGTCCAAAGCCCTCGAGACTCTCCCTGGGTGGTGCTCTGTGCCAGCGAGTAGAAAGATCGTCAGTGCCGGCGAAACGACCCTGATCCCATTCCTCGTCAGAAGGTGCGCCGAAGGCAACCCCCTGTGGTAGTGAACCTCGGACAAACGCGTGCGTGATCGAACGCCCTGCCAAGGGATGACAACCTGGATTGGTGACACCATATAGAACCCGGGGAGCTTCCACCAAGCCGCAGCCGAACGGTGTGAGAGGTAGGCCGTTCCCGGCGCATCGAGGACTCCAGCCATGGCCTTTTGCTGTTCCGTTCGAGGCGATCCGGCGAGACGAAGAACCTCGGGAGATAGCGGCACTAACAACCCATCGTCGATGCGATGACGAACCTGCTCCGGGCTTACGCCTGCATCGTGCAGTTGCCTGCGCCCTATTGCTCCGTGTTGCCGCTCCGATCGCGAAAAAATCAGCGAATCGACATCCATACTGCCGATCATGCGCGGCGCGCATGTGGAAGGGAAGACCTTCGCTCCTGACCCCCCTTTTGGCG
>DATEEG010000254.1:0-4254 GCA_035281305.1 Acidimicrobiia bacterium
GAGGGTCGGGACCAAGGTGGGCGAAGCCGGCATGCCGGTCGCCTACCTGGCGATTCCTCCGGCTTTGTTCCCGGTCGTGGCCGCAGGACTCTCCCGGGTCGGCCTGGACCGCGGGCGGGTGGTGGTAGAGAAACCGTTCGGGCGGGACCTGGCCTCCGCGACCGAGCTGAACAAGCTCCTGCAAGAGCACTACCCGGAGGACCGCATCTACCGGATCGACCACTACCTCGGCAAGGAACCGGTCCTCAACCTTCTCGTGTTTCGATTCGCGAACGCCCTGCTCGAGCCCGTGTGGAATCGGCACTACATCGACAACGTTCAGATCACCCTGGTGGAATCTTTCGGTGTCGAAGGGCGGGGGTCCTTCTATGACACCGTTGGCGCCATGCGCGACGTGGTCCAGAATCATCTCCTGCACATCGTGAGCCTGCTCGCCATGGAGCCCCCGGCCTCGGCCGATACCGACGCCCTCCGGGACGAGACGACCAAGGTGCTCAAAGCGACCCGTGCCGTCGATCCGAGCGAAGTGATCCGGGGCCAATACCAGGGATACACGGAGGAGCGGGGCGTGGCGCCGGGATCCCGCGTGGAGACTTTCGTGGCGATGCAGATCCATATCGATTCGTGGAGATGGGCAGGGGTCCCCTTCTACGTTCGAGCCGGCAAGTCTCTCGAACAGACGCTGACCGAGGCCGTCGTCGAATTCAAAGCGCCCCCCCGCATGTTGTTTGCCGGAACCGACAAGGCGCCGCACGCCAACACCCTGCACTTCCGTATGAAACCCAACTATCTGATCGGCCTGAGCCTGCAGGCGAAGTTGCCCGGAGAGAAGCTGGTCAGCAAGGAAGTCGATCTCGATGTCCAAACCGAGCAGGAACTGGGGGTCGAGGGACCGGAGGCGTACGAGCGGCTCCTGTGGGACGCCCTGGTGGGCGATCAGCGCCTCTTCGCCAGACAGGATTCGGTGGAGGAGGCGTGGCGAGTCGTCGGGTCGGCGCTCAGCACAGACAGCGAACTCTTCGTCTATCCGAGGGGAGCCTGGGGCCCCTCTTCGGCTGCGTTCCTGGTCGGACCCGATCGACACTGGCACGCCGGTGAAGACCTCGGCGGGAAGTAGTGGGGCACCTGTTCGTCATTCGCCACGGCCAAACGGAGTGGAGCGCGGTCGGTCGCCACACCGGGCGGACCGACCTTCCACTGACTGAGATGGGCCGGCGACAAGGAGAAGCGCTGGCGAAGATGATCGCCGACCGCCCTTTCGAAATGGTGCTCACATCGCCTCTGCTGAGGGCACGGGTCACCTGCGATCTGGCAGGCCTTGGTGACCAGGCCGTTATCGATCCGGACCTGGCCGAGTGGGATTACGGTGAGTTCGAAGGGGTCACCACCGATGAGATGCGGCAACGGATCCCGCACTGGTCGATCTGGACTCACCCCCCCGAGCAGGGCGAGCACCTCGACGACCTGGCGATTCGGGCCGACCGGGTGATCGCCCGGGCTCGCCGGGTCGAAGGCGATGTCGCATTGTTCGGACACAGCCACGCCCTCAGAGTCCTGGCGTCACGGTGGCTGCGACTGGCTGCGATCGCGGGTTCTGGATTCATCCTCGCAACCGGAGCGATCGGCGTTCTTGGTTGGGACCGGGAGTTCCCGGCCGTTGTTCGCTGGAACGATCTCTGCGACCTGCGGGCCGATGAGACTCCATACTGAAAGCCGGTCACATCGAAGTCACACGGCCGGTCAGGCGGATGTAATCAGTTGTTGATCTCCCAGGTCCCCGCCGACCTGATCAGCTTGGCGAGATCTCCGGGCCCTCGTTTGGCCTGAGCATCGATCAATTGCTGGCCCATTCCGGTTTCGTAGGTAGGACGGGCCACGTTGCGGAAGATGCCCATCGGGGTAGGACCGTAGGGCCCATGCGACAACCTGGATAGAGCGAACGCGACCGTCGGGTCGGCCCGGTTCTGATCATGGACCAGGATGCGGGCAGGATCGACGCTGTCCGTATCGACGATCTGGGCCCGGCCGTCTTCGAAGACCACCGCCTTGTCGCCAGCCGGCCCAAAGGTGATCGGCTTGCCGTGGACCAGATCGATTCGATTGACTGCCTTCTCCTCCTTGCCCGTCAATTGGATGAAGGCTTTGTCGTTGAAGACGTTGCAGTTCTGATAGATCTCGATGAATGCCGTGCCCTGATGGTCATGGGCCGCCTGGAGGATTTCGGTGGTGTGGGTGCGGTCCATGTCGATGGTCCTCGCAACGAATGACGACTCCGCTCCGATTGCCAGGCTGATCGGGTTGAACGGGTAATCGACCGACCCCATCGGCGTCGATTTGGTGTGTTTGCCGACCTCCGACGTGGGGGAGTACTGGCCCTTGGTCAGACCGTAGATCTGGTTGTTGAAGAGCAGGATCTTCAAATTGAAGTTGCGTCGGAGCGAGTGGATCAGATGGTTGCCGCCGATGGACAGGGCGTCACCGTCGCCCGTGACGACCCACACCGACAGGTCGGGCCGGGTTGCGGCGATCCCGGAGGCGATGGCCGGCGCCCGGCCGTGGATGGAGTGCATCCCGTAGGTGTTCATGTAATAGGGGAAGCGCGACGAGCAGCCGATGCCTGAGACGAAGACGATCTTTTCCCGGGCCACACCCATGTTCGCCATGAATCCCTGCACTGCCGCAAGGATCGTGTAGTCACCACATCCAGGGCACCAGCGAACTTCTTGATCGGTTTGAAAGTCTGAGCGACTGTAGGTCGGGGCGGTCATTGCAACTTCTCCATCATTTCCAATACTGCTTCTTCGATCTCGACCACCTTGAAAGGTTCACCCTGGACCTTGTTGAGGCCTTTGGCGTCCACGAGGAAATCGGCTCTGATCAGTTTGACCAACTGCCCGTTGTTGAGTTCCGGCACAAGAACGTGTGGATAAGCCCGCACGATCTCGCCGAGGTTCTTGGGGAACGGGTTGAGGTAGCGCAGATGGGCGATGGCGATCTTCTTGTTCCTGGCCCGGAGCCGATTGGCGGCCGCCTTGATGGCGCCGAAGGTCGAGCCCCAACCGAGAATCAGGATCTCGGCACCGTCATCTGCGTTGACGGTGACATCGGGGATGTCGTTGGCGATATTGGCGATCTTCCAGGCGCGGCTGTCCGTCATCAGTTGATGGTTGCCAGGGTCGTATGACACGTTGCCGGTCACCGCTTCCTTCTCGATGCCACCGATCCGATGCTCCAGGCCCGGCGTGCCAGGGATGGCCCAGGGACGGGCAAAAGTCTCGAGGTCGCGCAGGTAGGGCAGAAAGTGGCCGGTCCCGTCGGCGCTGCGGCCGTTGAGAGCGGTCGCAAAGGGGACCGAGATGTCGGGGAGAGTCTCGACGTCCGGAAGCCTCCAGGGCTCCGAGCTATTGGCGACGTGATTGTCTGACATGAGGATCACCGAAGTCATGTATTTGAGGGCGATGCGGACCGCTTCGATCGTCAACTCGAAGGCTTCCGACGGAGTGGGGATGGCGATCACCGGCAGTGGTGCCTCGCCATGTCGGCCGAAGAGCGCCATCAGAAGGTCGGACTGCTCGACCTTGGTTGGCATCCCGGTTGACGGCCCGGCTCGCTGTACATCGACCAGGATCAGGGGGAGTTCGGTGGTGATGGCGAGAGACAGTGCCTCGCTCTTCAAAGCCACACCCGGTCCGGAGGTCCCGGTGACGCCGAGGTTGCCCGCGAAGGAAGCACCGATCACCGACCCGATGGCTGCGATCTCATCCTCCGCCTGGAACGTGCGAACCCCGAAGTTCTTGTGCATCGACAACTCGTGGAGGATGTCGGAGGCCGGTGTGATGGGATAGGTCCCGTAGAAGAGGGACAGTTTGGCGCACTGGGCGGCGGCAATCAGGCCCCAGGCGAGGGCGGTGTTGCCGGTGACGTTCGTGTAGACCCCGGGTGGGAGCACCGCAGGCCTGACTTCAAAGGTGGTCTTGGCGGCCTCGGTAGTGAACCCGAAGTTCCAGCCGGCCTTGAAGGCGGCGATGTTGGCCGCCGCCACCTCCGGCTTCTTGGCGAACTTCTGCTGGACCCATTCGATGGTGGGTTCCATCGGACGCGTGAACAGCCATGCCAGGAGACCGAGAGCGAAGAAGTTCTTGGAGCGAAGGACGTCGCGACCGCTGACGCCGCTGTCCTTGACGGCCTCCTTGGTGAGTGTGTCCATCGGTGCCTCGATGATCCGGTACGGCGCGACGAGGTCGGTCTCGAGTG
>DATEEG010000255.1:0-3595 GCA_035281305.1 Acidimicrobiia bacterium
GGCCGAATTATCCAAGCCGGCCGTTTGTGATTGTTACGCGGTTCGAGGGAGGGCTGAACGTCAGAAGCAGCGAAGGGAGACCGGCGGCTTGGCCGGTAATTCGGTCAGTGACACCCTCCTCACCCGTAATTTGGTAACTCGCATTCGAGTACCGGGACTCCATGACCAGACGCATACACCGGGAACAGATGACCAAATCTCGTCGAGCGCCAATCGCCTCTCCCGCTGATTCTTCCGCCGCCCCTCTCGTCCCTTTAGAGCGATGTTCCAACGGGTTTCAACCCGGGAGACCGCTGGACTATCAGGCTCAGCCCGGCTGCCGCCAGGACGATCAATCCTGCCGCAACGAACACGCTCCGAACCCCGAATGCCGCTGCGGCCACTCCCGACAGGGCCATCGAGGCGACCTGGGCAGTTGTCGAAATCGTGCCCAGGCTCGAACTCACGCGGCCGAGCGATTCGAGAGGCACTTCTGTTTGGACGATGGTCGAGATGGCGGCCTGGGTGGGGGTCACGAACCAGCCGACTGCGAAGAGCAGCCCGATCATGTGCCAGACGCTCTGGGCCAGGCTCATCACAGCCACGACCAGGGCCACCCCGGTCAACCCGACAACCAGCAATCGGCCTGGCCGGATCCGGCGGGCGGCGGCTGCCACCAATCCGCCGGCCAGGACCATCGATGTCACCTGGGCAGCTTCGAGGAGGCCAAACCAGGTCTCGGGCACCGCCAGGTCGTCGACGATGAACGGAACCAGAAGCACGTTGACGGCCCCTAGTCCGAGCATGACCACTCCGGCCGTGATCACAACCGTTCGCAACATCGGCGACGAGGTGATCAAGCGGATGCCTCCGCTGAGTTCGCTCCACATGCTGCTCGTCACATTTCCGGCGGTGGCGGCACGGGCCGGTCGACCTTCGATCGTTAGTCGCGTCACCAAGGCGGCCGACAGGGCGAATGACGCCGCATCGATGACGAACGCGGGGGCGAGCGTGTCGAAGACACCCGCGATCACGCCTGCCGTCGCAGTTCCGGCAACTCCGACGATGATCATCGTGCTCTGAAAAAAGGAGTTGGCGGCGAGGAGATCGTCCGTCCCGACGATCTGAGGAACCACCGATGACCGGGCCGGATTGTCGAGGGTGCCGATGGAAGCCTGGACGAAGGCGACGACATAGAGAAGCCACATTCGATCGGGTGAGCTGACCGCAAGGAACCCGAGCACCAGAAACGACCGGGCGAGGTCGGATGCGATCATCACCCGCTTGCGATCCCAGCGGTCTACCAGGACTCCGGCGAACAGTCCGAACAGGAGTTGGGGGAGAGCGACCGCCACTGCCGTCGTGGCGACCGCGGCAGTCGATCCAGTGAGCCTCTGGGCGGTTATCAGCAGCGCCAGGTTGGTAAGTGCGTCGCCAAAGCTCGAGATCACATGGGACAGCCAGAGCTTTCGAAAGTTGCCGAGAGCGAGGAGGCGCTTCATCGAGTGCGGTCCCAGCGCGGATGGATCAGGCTGACGGCCGAGACGGGGATGGTGCCGGGGCGATCGACCGCGGGATCGGTGTCGTAGCGGCCCAGGACCTCCTCGATTTCTCTGATGACTTCGTCCAACTCGTCCGGAGTCAGATCCATCAGGCCGCGGGAGATGAGCATTCGCTTCTTGGCGCCACTCTCGGTGAGACTGAAAGCTCCCTTCTCGAGGGACCGCACGAAGTCGGCTCGAGCGGGACCGAGGATCACCGTCAGCAGGGCGGAGCCCATCGCTGACTCCGACAGCGACCGCATCAACTTCTTGGAGGGCCGGTAGGACCTGGCACTGGTCTGGTAGTGGCTTTCCATGACCGGGCCCGCCTGCTTTGTCTTGACCACCGTGAGCAAGCCGTGCTCGGTGAGCCGTTTCACATGGTGATAGAGACGAGTGCGGGGGACCCCGAGCGTTTCCGCCATCTGGGTGACGGTCCTGGGCCTGACGCATAACTCGAGGATTGCCAGTCGGCCATCGTCCCCTAGAAGCTCGACCTGTTCCCAGGTGTTCAAAAGCATGACTTTGCGCATGGGGCGAGTTTATTCAAATCAGTTGAATCGGTCAAATGATTTGAATGAGAAACCAGTTGGCGGTAGGCAGTAGGCCGAGAAGTAGGCAGGTGGCAGTGACTGCCTACTGCGAACTACTTACTGCCTACTGATCAGTCGCCGAGGTTGACGCCGAGACTTCGGGCTGAGGCGAGCCAGGGGTGCCCGGGGGGCACAGTCTTGCGCTTGCCCGCCACATCCTTCAGAGGCACCGGCTCGGCCCCTTCACCGCGGGCTGCGATCATCGTCCCGAGCTCACCAGCGGCGATTGCGTCTGCGCAGGCAGTGCCAAGACGCGTGGCGAGTACCCGATCGCTCGGGGAGGGAGTTCCCCCTCGTTGGACGTGACCAAGGATCGTCACCCTCGCTTCGAGTCCGGTGAGTCCCTCGAGCCGCTCCGCCATCTCTTCGGTCGAGCGGCTGCGGGCCTCCTCGAACTTGGCGAAGACGGTCCGGGCGGCGTCCTCGTCCTGATCGTCTTTGGCTTCGTCGACTGCCTGACGCAGGCGATCATGCTCAGCCTTCTCGGCGGTAGACATGGCCCCTTCGGAGACGACGACGATCGAGAACGAGCTGCCTCCGGCCTTGCGCTGGAGGATCGACTCGGCGACCGACTCCACCTCGTAGGGAATCTCGGGAGTGAGGACGACGTCGGCGCCCCCGGCGAGACCCGCCCCCAGCGCCAGCCAGCCGGCATTATGTCCCATGACCTCCACCACCATGATCCGGTGATGAGAATGTGCCGTCGAATGAAGTCGGTCGACCGCTTCGGTGGCGATGCCGAGGGCCGTATCGAATCCGAACGAGATGTCGGTTCCCCAGACATCGTTGTCGATCGTTTTTGGAAGGGTGATGACGGGAAGACCGGCCTCGAGCAGTCGGAGGGCGTTCTTGTGGGTGCCGCCGCCTCCGAGACAGACCAGAGCCGACAGGTCGTGCTGTTCCACCACCTTCTTGATCATCGGGCGCATGTCCATTGGCTTGCCGTTCCCAACGTCCATTTTCTGAACCTTTTCCCGGCTTGTGCCGAGGATCGTTCCGCCTTTGGTCAAGATGCCCGACAGGGTCTCGTCATCGAGGCGAACGAACCGGTTCTGCATGAGGCCGCGAAAACCGTCCCGGAAGCCGATGACGTGCATCCCGTACGCCCTCTTGGCAGCCTTGCCTACGGCCCGGATGGCAGCGTTGAGGCCGGGAGAATCCCCGCCAGCGGTGAGGATCCCAATCGTCTGCGGCACGACGGGCATGGTAGGGCGACGACGGCTTTGCCTCGACGCACCCCGATGTGACGGAAGGCGGCCGGAATCTGAGACGCCAGACGCCAGACGCCAGACGCCAGACGCCAGACGCCAGAGGGAGAAGGCAGGCCCCTAAGGGTTTCTTCCCCGAAGAATCGGGGCCTCTGAAGTTCAAGCCTCGGGTTCTTCTATTTGGCGTCTGGCGTCTGGCGTCTGGCGTCTCTGGCGATCCGTCTTCCGTCTTCCGTCTTCCGTCTTCCGTCTTTTACCCCAACCTCGCCTCGAC
>DATEEG010000256.1:0-11352 GCA_035281305.1 Acidimicrobiia bacterium
GTCTACTGATCTCTGGCGTGTCGCACCTAATAGTCCTCGCGGTCGGCTTGACCGCCGCCCTGGCCGCCGTCCTGGTCGCGATCGCCCGATTCGTCGTGCTGCCGTGGGCCGAGCCGGTCGCGGCTGGCGCGATTGCCGTCGCTGTCCTGGCCGCGATGATCCTCGCCTGGGTGCGCCGTCCCTCGCCGGCCCGGGCAGCCCTCGCCGTCGACCGCAGACTGGGCGGCTTCGATCGGGTTTCCACTGCGCTGGAACTGTCAGAACGCGAGCTCCTCGACGACCTCGACCGGCGTCAGGTGATCGCCGCCGGGGCGTGGGCTCAAAACCGCACCCTCGATGGGTTCGGTCGGGTGTTGCCCTCGGGGTCGATGCCGCGCCTGGCCGCCGCCGCAGTTGCGGGCCTCCTAATTCTTGCCCTCGTGCCGTCCTCGGCCGATGTTGCCCTGGCCCGGCGTCAGGCCGACATGGACCTGATTGCCGACGAAATCGAACGCCTCGGCGAAGCGGCCGCCGAGGCGCCCGAAGAGGTGCGCGAGACTCTCGAACAGCTTGTCGAAGAGCTGGCTCAGGCCCAAGACCTGGACCAGGCGATTTCCGAGCTGGGGGAGGCCCGCCAGGACCTGGCCGAACAGGCCGATCCAGCCGAACTCGCACATCGCACCGCCCTGGCCGGCTTGGAGCAACGACTCAGTCAGAGTCCGATTGCGGAAGGACAGACCGCCGCCGAGCAACTGCGGAATCTTGCCAACTCTCTCGGCTCGTCATCTCCCGCCGAAATGATCGCCGCCGCCGCCGAACTGGCTTCACGGGCCGATGACCTCGCCGGCATCGACCAGGAGTTGTCCGATGCCCTGGCGGCGGCGGCAGCCTCCCTCCAGCAGGCGGCCGGAGACCCGAGTTCGATCGGACCGGCCGCCGATTCGTTACGGGCGGCAGCCGATCAAATTGAAAGAGCAGCCCGGCAGGCAGCCGACGCAAATGCCCGCTCCGATGCGCAGGCAGCCGTTCGTGACGCCCAGGAGCGGCTGTCCGCCGCCCGGGCTCAGGGTGAAGGCCAGGGGCAGGGTGAAGGCCAGGGGCAGGGTCAAGGTCAAGGTCAAGGGCAGGGCCAAGGTCAAGGGCAAGGTCAGGGCCAGGGTCAAGGTCAAGGGCAGGGCCAGGGTCAGGGCGGCGGCGGCGGGGGAGGCGGTCAGGGTGGGAGCGGAAGCGGGAGCGGCTCGAGCAGCGGTGGCACCGGTTCCGGAAGCGTCGGCAGCGGGCAGGGCGACGACGACCCAAATCGCGATCCCTCCCGTTCACAGGTCTTCGACCCCGTCGCCGGTCAGCTCGGTGATGAGGTGAGGGTCGACTTCGAAGGCGGCGGCACCCCCGGCGAACCGACCGGATCCACCTCCGGACAGGGAATCGACAATCTCCCTCTCCAGAGCTACACCGATCGTTTTTCGGACTATCGGAACACTGCACTCGACTCGCTCGACAGGCTGGTGATTCCCGCTTCTCTTCAGGACCTCGTCCGCCAGTACTTCACGGAGTTGGAACCATGACCCCAGAAGAATTCGCCACCAACCTCGGAGCCGCCAGGGCGGAAGTGGCCAAGGTGATCGTCGGCCAGCGCGAGTTGGTCGACACCGTGTTGACGGCCGCCCTCTGCGAGGGACATGTCCTCCTCGAAGGCGTGCCCGGTCTTGGGAAAACCAAGCTCCTGTCGACTCTCGGGCGGGTGCTCGATGTCGAGTTCGGTCGGGTCCAGTTCACCCCGGACCTCATGCCTGCCGACATCCTGGGCACCAAGGTGCTGGTCGGCAACGACTTCAAGTTCCACGAGGGCCCCATTTTTGCCAACCTGGTTTTGGCCGACGAGATCAACCGCGCTACCCCCAAGACGCAATCGGCGCTGCTGGAAGCGATGCAGGAGAGACGCGTCACGCTCGGAGGCGAGACCCACTCGCTTCCCCGTCCCTTTCTGGTGATGGCGACCCAGAACCCGATCGAACAGGAAGGGACTTATCCGCTGCCGGAGGCCCAACTGGACCGGTTCCTCTTCAAGGCCCTGGTTCCATTTCCCTCCGCCGACGACATGGTCGAGATTCTCAAAAGGACCACAGCCGGAGATGAAGCCCAGCCCGAGCCCGTGCTCGACGGCGCCGCCATCACCGAAATGTCGGCGCTCGTCCGCGAGCTGCCGACCGCCACCCATCTGCTGCGGTATGCCGCCACCCTGGTCGAAGCCACCCATCCGGACAGTCCGATCGCCCCTGAGATGGTTCGACGGTACGTTCGCAACGGGGCCAGCCCCCGCGGCGCCCAGGCAATGATCCTGGGAGGCAAGGCGGCGGCCTTGATGGATGGACGTCCCAACCTGGCGGCGGAGGACATCTGGGGGGTCGCCCGCATGGCCCTGCGCCACCGGCTCGTCCTCGGTTACGAGGCGCTCGCAGATGGAATCAAACCCGACCAGATCGTCGAGGACGTCCTCGGCGCCCATCCGGCCCCGACCGCCGAATGACCAGCTGTGTCACCCGGTCGCGAGCGCCCGGGCTCGATCATTGATGCTCCTCGAAGCCGAACTGCGCGGCCGTCTCGAGCGGCTTTCCCTCCGTTCCCGGAGACGGGTCACCGCGCAGTGGTCCGGTAGGCACTCTTCCCGCCACAAAGGAGAAAGCCTCGACTTTGCCGACTACCGGGAGTACGTGCCCGGTGACGATTTTCGACGCATCGACCACAACTTGTGGGCCCGTCTCGGCGTGCTGCTCGTCCGGCAGTTCGAAGCCGAAGAAGAGCTTCCTCTCAAAGTGGTGGTCGACACCTCCGCATCGATGGGCTTCTATCGCAAGCTCGAGACCGCCCGGGTCCTGGCCGCGATGATGGCTTACCTGGGACTGGCGGGCGGCGATCGGGTCCAATTGATCGGGGTCCCCGGACCGACCGAAAAGCCAATTCGGCTCGGCCCCGCCGGCCGCCACCTTTCGCGCTGGCCTCATCTGGAGACCTGGCTCGAATCGTTGACCGCGGAAGGGACGATGCCCCTGGCGCCCGCCTTGCGACGACTGGCCGGTGAAGGCCCCAACCGCGGTTCGATCATCCTTCTGTCCGATCTGATGACGCCGGACTGGCGGAGCGCGATCGACGGCCTCGGCATCGGGGCCGGGGGAGTCGTGCTGCACGTGCTCGGGCAGGAGGAAATCGACCCTCAGATCGCCGGTGACCTTCGGCTGGCCGATGCCGAAACCGGCTCGGAGATCCCCGTATCGACTTCCGAGGAGACGTTGCGGCGATACCGGACCGCCCTGGAGGGATTCGCCCAGGAGGCGGCCGGCCGGGCCCGGCGGGCGGGTCTCGACTACGTGCTCGTTCCCGCCCGCGACGGCGCCGCCGACCAGGTCCTCGGAGCCCTGGCCAGAGCCGAAGCACTCAAATGAGCCGGAAGTCGGAAGTCGGAGGACGGCAGTCGGAGGACGGAAGTCGGAAGTCGGAAGTCGTACGGGGTATCTCCGTCAGCCCGAGCCGTCGAGAATGGATTGGCTTCCGTCTTCCGTCTTCCGTCTTCTGTCTCGGTTCCGCCCGCACCCTTCCGCCTGAGAGTTCTTCATGAGCTTTCTCATTCCGGCTGCGTTCGGCTTGGCGGCGCTGGCGGGACCGTTGATCGTGCTGTACATGCTTCGATCGCGTCGGCCCCGTCTCGAAGTCGCCAGCACGATTTTGTGGGAACAGGTCGAGGTGCCGGTGTCATCCGCCGTGCCCTGGCAGAAGCTGCGGATAACTCCGCTGCTGATCCTGCAACTACTGGTCCTGGCCGGATTTGTTCTCACCCTGGCCCGGCCCTTCTACGCCCAGCAGACGCTCCTCGGGCCCCACACCGTGTTCGTCGTCGATACGTCCGGTTCGATGTCGATGGCCAACCGCCTCGAGACGGCCCGCGATTCGGCATTCGGACTGATCGGCGATCTTTCGGAATCGAATCAGGTGTCGGTGGTAGAAGCCGGGCCGGTCCCCCGGGTGCTGGTGGCGTTCGCCCGCGATCCGGAATTGGTCACCGCGGCCCTGAATTCTCTGGAACCGACCGGGGGGAGGGCGGACCTCTCGGGCGCGTTGCGCCTTGCCCGTGGTCTGTCGACCCCGGACCGACCGACCAAGGTCCTGATCTTCTCGGATGGGGGAGATGTGACTCTCTCCGAGGAGCCGGTGGTCGGGGCCGAGTTCGTTCGTTTCGACGACTTCGGCCCCAACCTGGCAGTCACCGCCTGGTCGCTGGAACCATCGACTGAGGGAACCACCAGGGCATTCCTCCAGGTATCCAACTTTTCGGGCGAGGCCCGGGCGGTCCGGGCCGAGGTGTCGGTCAACGGGCTCAGTGCCGGGCTGGTGGATCTGGAGGTGGCGGCTCTGGCTGCGGCCCGAGCCACCACGCCGGTCGATGCCGGTCCCGGCGACGTCGTCTCGATCGAGCTGCTCGATACCGGTGATGCCCTGGCGATGGACGACAGGTCGGACCTGGTGGTCGGGGGCGGTCCCGATCGGAATGTTTCGATCCTCGGGGAGGGATCTCCGTTCCTGGCCGCCCTGGTCGACGCAGTCGATGGCTTTGCCACCGGCGGAACCGGACCGGCGGACGTGCTGATCGTCGACGGGGGAGATCTGCCCCCGATCGATCGACCCGCCTGGCTGATCGCGCCGGACTCTCCTCCTGAGGGAGTGACCGTGAACGAGTTGGTTCGAAACGCTGCCGTCACCTACCAGCGTCCCGGCGAACCCATCCTGGACTCCGTCGACCTGTCATCCGTGGCAGTGGCCGAAGCCCAGGT
Organism: Acidimicrobiia bacterium; assembly: GCA_035281305.1. Classification (GTDB taxonomy): domain Bacteria; phylum Actinomycetota; class Acidimicrobiia; order Spongiisociales; family ZC4RG35; genus DATEEG01. The sequence continues at coordinate 4,803 of DATEEG010000256.1, forward strand.
GGTCGAAGCCCCGCGCTGGTTGACCCTGGTGCGGGCGGGCGACGTGCCGTTGATTCTGCTCGGTGAGGTGAACGGCCACCGGATCGCCTACTTCACGTTCGACCTCACCCATTCCAATCTTCCGATCCAGGTGGGCTTCCCGATCCTCGGGGCCCGGATTCTCGACTGGCTGGGTGGGGCCGGTGCCGGCGCCGTTTCGACCGAGCCCGCCGGGACTCCGATCCCCCTGACCGCCCAGGCCGGGATGACAGCCCGTCTCACCCTTCCCGACGGCGAAGTGCGCGATCTCACGGCGGGCGCGGCTACTTTCACCGAGACCGGCCAGCCTGGCGTCTATCGCCTCGAGTACGTGACCGCCGACGGCGTCGCCACCCCCGGAGCGGTGGCCGTCCGGACTTTCGTCGCCGACGAGTCGGCGGGAACTTCGCGGGCTCTGGCAACGAGTGGTTCGGTCACCGAGGCGGATGAGGCCTCGACTCTGATAAGGGAGTGGGCTCCGTGGGTCATCGGTGCTGTGCTGCTCCTGATGGCGATCGAGTGGTGGGTCGGCCACCAGCGCCCGTGGCTTCGAAGGAATCAGGCAACCGTATGAGATTCGACAATCCCTGGTGGCTGCTGGCAGCGATTCCGGTCCTCGGTGCCGCCTGGTTGATCGCCCGGGCGGGCGGCAGGACCGTTCCTCGCCGCCAGCATCGCGCCGCCACCTGGGTGCGGCTGGCCGCTCTCTCGCTCCTGGTTCTGGCCGCGGCCCAGCCCATCCTGACCCGGGCCGTCGACGATCGTTCAGTCCTGTTCCTCCTCGACCGCTCGGCCTCGATCCCGGCCGGGGCCGCGGCCGATCAGGAAGAGTTCGTGGATCTGGCATTGGCCGAGGCGCGGGCCGACGCCCAAACCGCGGTGGCCGTATTCGGGCGCGACACCCGACTCGACTCAGCCTTCACCAGCGGCCGGAGCCCGGGTCCGATCCGGACGATCCCCGACGACTCCGCCACCGACCTGGCGGGCGCCCTCGAGGCGGCGGCGGCACTGATGCCAAGCGAGGGTTCGCGCCGCATCGTCCTGATCACCGACCTGGTTCCGACCACCGGGGATGTCCGCCCGGCCGTCAGGCGGCTGGCCGACCAGGGTGTCGCGGTAGACGTGGTGGAACTGGCCGCGGCGCGCAGCGCCGACGCCCTGGTGGAAAGCGTCATCCTTCCTGCCGCCGCGCGGGAGGGCGACCTGGTCGCCATCACCGCGGTCGTCAGATCGAATGTGGCCGGGCCGGCAGAGCTGATCGTCTCCTGGGCCGACGGGCAGGAACAGGTCATGGACGTCGAACTCGTATCCGGCCGCAACGACATCCCGATCGAGGTGCCGGCGGCCGGGACAGGGTTTCTCCCCGTGGCGGTCGAAGTGAGAACCGATTTCGATACGAGACCTGAAAACAATCGGGCCGAAGGCATAACCCGCCTCCTGGGACCCGCCCGGGTCGCCGTCGTCGAAGGAGTGGACGGCGAAGCCGACGATCTCGTGCGGGCCCTGGCGGCCGGTGGCGTGGAGGCGGACCTCCGCCGGTCGATCCCAACCGAGAGCGATCTCCTCACCTACGACGCGGTGGTCCTGGTGAACGTCGATCAACCCGGGACCGACGACTCCGAGAACCTGACGGCCTATGTCGAGGAACTGGGCCGTGGCTTATTGGTCATCGGGGGCGACCGGGCCTTCGGTCTGGGCGACTATCACCAGACTCCGCTCGAGTCCGTGCTCCCCGTGAGCTCCAATCCTGATGACCTGGTCCGCCGCCAGCCGGTCGCCGAAATCCTCGTGATCGACTCGTCGGGCTCGATGGGGGCATGCCATTGCAACGGCGGGACCGCCGTCGACGGGGGAGTGGTGAAAACCGATATCGCCCGGGCTGGGGCCGAGCTGGCGATCGAGGCGCTGACGGATAGCGACCGGGTCGGAGTGCTGACGTTCACTTCAGGGACGGACTGGGTGATCCCGCTGGCGCCGCGCTCGACCATCACCGATGCCGCCGGAGCTCTCGGTGCGATCACCCCCAATGGCGACACTGAGATCTCCAACGCGCTGGAGGTCGCTCTGGCCGAGCTCGCCTCGGTCCCGGAAGAACTGCGGCACATCGTTCTCTTCACCGACGGATGGGATCCGAATGACGCCAACCTGCTCCCGATCGCCCGCGAGATTGCAGACGCGGGTGTGACGCTTTCCGTTCTGGGGACGGGTGAAGGTCCGGGGACGACCTTGCAGCGCATGGCCGAGCTGGGCGGGGGCCGCTTCTATCCGGGGACCGATCTCGAATCGATCCCGGAGATCTTCGTCGAGGAAACGCTCACCGTCGCCCGCAACCTCGCCACCGAGGGGACATTCTTCCCTGTTCTGCGCTCGCCTTCGCCCGTCACCCAGGAACTCACGAGCTCGCCTCCGCTGCTCGGGTACGTACTCACGAAGGCCAAGGGGAGTGCCTCGATCGTGATGGAGATCGGCCAGGGCGATCCCCTGCTTGCCACCTGGCAGCGAGGACTGGGGCGGGCGACCGCCTGGACCTCGGATGCGACCGCTCGGTGGCTGAGCCAATGGATCGAGTGGGAGGGGTACGTGGACTTCTGGGGAGCCGTCGTCCGTGACATTCTCCCGGCCGGGCGCGAGACCCCGCCCGCCGTATTCGTCTCGGAGGGTTCGCTGCAGGTCAGCCTCGATCTCCCGGGGGCGGAGATCGATGCGACTGCCACTGCCCGCGTCCGGTCCCCCTCCGGTGAAGTCGCGGTCGTTCCTATGAACCGCACCGACGCCGATAGCTTCGGCGCCGCTGTCCCGCTGGTCGAATCCGGCGCCTACTGGGTGGCCGTTACGGTCGCGAATCCGGACGGATCCCAGATCACCTCCAGTTCGGGGGCGGTCTCCGCTTACGAGGAAGAATTCGCCTTTCGCGAACCCGATCCCACCCTGGGCTCGGACATCGTGGAGCTCACGGCCGGGCGCCTCAACCCTGAACCCGCCGCAGTATTCGATGCCGCGCCGGTCAGGGGCCGGGCCGAGGTGTCCATCTGGCCCTGGCTGGTCGGGGCCGCCCTGTCGCTTTTCCTCGTCGACGTCGCGCTCCGGCGCCTGGTCTTGTCGGCCGGGGATGGAGAGGCCTGGAAGGAAGGATTCACGACCGCGCGCACCATCGAGAAGCGGCGAATAGAGAAGAAGATCGAGGAAGCCGAGGCGGCCGGGGCCCCGCCCCCGGTGTTATCGGAGTCTGAGACATTGGAGCGGTTGATGCGTCGAAAGCGCGGGAGCTGAGGCAAGGATGGAGCGGAGGCGGCTCGGCAGCTCCGGCCTCGAGGCGGGCGTCGTCGGCATGGGGACCTGGCGGACCTTCGACGTGCGAGGCGGCAAGGCGGAAAAGGATCGCGCCGTCCTCGTCGAACGGGCCGTGGCGGCCGGCATCGATCTGTTCGACACCTCCCCGATGTACGGAGAGGCCGAACGGGTCCTGGGCCGAGCATCGACGGCGGTCCGGGACCGGGTCCTGATCGCTACCAAGGTGTGGTCGGCGGATGACGCTGTCGCCGCCCGCCAACTTGCGAATGCGCTGGCCTTCTTCGGCGGTCGGGTCGACCTCTATCAGGTCCACAACCTCGTTGCCCTTCCCGGTCGGCTCGAGATGCTCGAAGAGTTGAAGCGGGAAGGGCGGATCAGGGCCATCGGCGCCACCCACTTCTCGGATACCGCATTTGCACAGCTGGAGAACGTCATGAGGAGCGGAAGGATCGACACGATTCAGGTTCCGTACAACCCGATCCAGCGCCAGGTCGAGCGCGAGGTTCTTCCTCTCGCCGCCGAGCTGGGGCTGGGGGTGCTCATCATGCGCCCCTTCGGTGAGGGTGCCCTGCTTCGTCGCCATCCCGGTGCGGCCGACCTGGCGCCACTCGCCGACTTCGGAGTGACGACGTGGCCCCAGGCGCTCCTGAAGTGGGTGTTGTCGGACGCCCGATGTCATGTTGCCATTCCCGCCACCAGCTCTGTGGATCATCTCGAGGAGAACCTCCAAGCAGCCAACCCGCCCTGGTTTGGAGAGAGGGAACGCGCTCTCGTCGTCCGACTGGCGTCTTGACGCGTCGAACGTCGCACCCCCTCCTCCTACTATCGCTCCACAGTGGCTACCGGAAGATCTTCTCGCCGGCGGTTGCAGCGGTCGCCGATCTGGCTGCCGCACGCCGTGGTCGTGGTGTTCGTGGTGGCGGCGATCGCTGCCGCCACTTTGCTGATCCTCTTTCGGGTCAGAAGCCTCATCTACATGCTCTTCCTTGCCACGTTCGTGGCGATCGCCCTGGAACCGGCGGTTCAGGGCCTGGTGAGGCGTAGGTGGAAGCGGCAGCGGGCGACGATGCTGGTCTTCGGTATCTCGATGATCCTTTTCGTGGGATTCTTCGTCGCTCTGATTCCGGTGTTCGTCGCCCAGGCCGCCGGTCTGATCGAGGACATTCCCCAGTACCTCCAGGACCTTCAGAATCTGGCGAATCGCTTCTTCGACGTCGATCTGGTGGACCCCGCCCTCACAGACGAATTCGAAGACCTCGGCAGCATCCTTCAACAGTACGGCTCGACGGTGGCCGGCGGAGTCTTCGCCATCGGCAATACCGTGTTCGGGGCCATCTTCCAACTGGTGACGGTCGCCCTCTTCGCGTATTACCTGGTGGCCGAGGGTCCGAGTTGGCGCCGCACGCTTCTGGCGACGATGCCGGCCGAGCGACAGCGGGAGGCATTGAAGATCTGGGAGATCTCCGTCGACAAGACCGGCGGCTACGTCTATTCCCGGGCCGTGCTGGCCCTGGTCGCGGGCCTGTTCACATTTTTCGTCCTGCTCTTCCTCGGTGTCCCCTCCGCCGCGGCGCTGGCGCTCTGGATGGGGGTGCTGAGCCAGTTCGTCCCGGTTATCGGCACCTACGTCGGCATGATCCTGCCGGCACTGGCGGCCCTCTCGATATCGCCCGCAACCGCGCTCTGGGTCGTCATCGCCATGCTGGCATATCAACAACTGGAGAACTACGTGATCGCTCCGCGGGTTACCGCCCGGACGATGGCGATACACCCGGCCGTCACGATTGGCGCCCTCATCGCCGGTGCCAGCCTCCTCGGAGGGGTCGGAGTGGTTGTGGCCCTGCCGGTGGCTGCGACTATCCAGGCCGTGATCTCGACGACCGTGCAACGCCACCACGTGATCGAGGACGAGGCGGTAGCCGAAGAACCGACCGAGATCAAGCCTTCGGACCCCTGACCGCAAGCCTTTTGCCGGATTCCGGGATGCACCGGAGAGACCAAGCCTGCCTAGTCCCCGGCCAACCCCCCGTTTAGCATGAAGTTTCGTGACGGTCTCCGTGGAAGAAGTCAGGCGGCGTTCAACGGGCTGGCCACTGCTTGTCAATTCGGTGCTCGCCTCGACCTTCGGAGTCGTAGTGGGGGTCCTGGTCGACTCTCTCGGCCGGGTGGTCATGGGGATGATCTTCGATCGGGATCCGGTGATCTTTCACAACCGGGTCGTGTTCGAAAGCGCCGGGAACGACATCGCACTGGCCGGCGGGGCTCTGGCAGCGTTGCTGGCCGGAGGTTTTTTTCTCGCTCTCTATCCCGGAAGCCGGGCCCACGATCCCTCGCGGTTGGCGGTCCTCTGGCTCGTTCTGCACTGCTTCCGACAGGGTTTCGTGCCGCTGGCTATGACCCCGATCAGCCCCGAGTCCGACCTGGCGGTGGCGCTCGCCTCCCTCAACCTCCCGTCAGGACTCGATGTCGTGATCGGTGCCGCGGGCGGTCTCGGATTGCTCCTGGTTTCTCTGGCGGCTGCGCCCGCCTTCCTCGCATTCGCGCCAAGTCGCCAGGACATCGATACCCCCGGACGCCGGGTCGCTTTCACCGCCAAGATGGCTCTTCTCCCGGGCGTGGCCGGAGCTTTGCTGGCGGTCGCTTTCTTCATGCCCGACGCTGATACCGGCCTGATCCAGGAGCTGCCCCTCTACGGCCTTTTCACCATCGCCACGGTTTTGGCCGCTCCAGGGACTCGCTCCGTTGAGATTCGATCGGACGGCAACTCTCAAAGTCTCTCCTGGGGCCTCCTCGGCACCGTGATCGTTGCGTTCCTGGTCTTTCGGTTTGCCCTTTCGAGGGGCATTGCGATTCCGCCCGATCCGGAAAGTTTCTTCTTCACCTGAGCGGTTCTCTCAACAAACCCGCCCGCGTGCCGATAGGGGGGAGATGTACCGGGTCTTTTTGATCCCAACCGAAGCAAGCCCTCGATCCGAACTCTGGCTCGATGCCCACGACGTTCTCGAGGGAGACGCCGGAACGTCCTGGGAGTTCGTCGATCAGGAGAACCGGGTCATCCGTCGATTGGAGAAAACCACGGTCGCCTCGTTCATAGTGACGCCCGATCGCCGCAAACCCCGTCCCCTGGAGCACTCGGCGCTAAAAGACTCCCGCTGGGACTTTCGGGGTGACGAGGACAAGTAGTCAACGCGGTTGACAAGCGCGGTTGATAGGTGGGTGGGGGCTTCAGGCGGCGACGATG
>DATEEG010000257.1:0-3085 GCA_035281305.1 Acidimicrobiia bacterium
CATGCCGTCCCCACCTGCTGAGAAAACCTCCAGGCAATCAACGGGTCAGCGAGATGCGACCTTCGATCACCCACTCCGTCCTCTAACCATATCGCGGGGGAATGACAGAAAGCGGGCGAAGCCGGGCTTGTCGCGACGCCAATTGTGTCAAAGGCAGTTGTCCGGCGGGGACAGAATCCGCCGGGGTCGCTACTGGCCCCGAGCGTTGACGTCGTCTCGCCAGGCCAGCCAGTCCTGCCCCCGCTCGACCTGCCAGTCCGGCCCGTTGAACCCGAGGGTGAACTGGGTAAACCCCATCTCGACATAGGCCGGGGCATCCTTGCTGAGAAACCGATCGAGATCATCCGGTTCGACCCCGACCCCCCACTCGATATCGGTCGGATCCCGTCCCAACTCGTCGCACCAGCGAACCAACGCCGCTGCTTTCGGCTCGAGCTCATCGGGACGGTCGGGAAAGGATGCGTGCCAGCTGTCAGCATGGGCGGCCACCATCCGCAGCGTCTTCCTCTCACCCGACCCGCCGATCAAAATCGGGATGTGCCTGGTCGGCGGCGGATTGAGCGCGGACAACCGGCGCCCGATACGAGGGAGGGCATCAGCCAGCAGATCGAGGCGTTCGCCGGCGGTGCCGAACTCGTACCCGTACTCGTCGTAATCACGGCGGAACCATCCCGAGCCGATCCCCAGCACCAGCCGACCGTCGGAGATGTGGTCGACGGTCCGCGCCATGTCGGCCAACAGGTCGGGGTTTCGGTATGAGTTGCAGGTAACCAGCGCTCCGATCTCGGCCCGAGAAGTCTGCTCGGCCATCGCCGCCAGGATCGTCCAGCACTCGAAGTGAGCGCCGTTGCCGTCGCCGTAAAGCGGGTAGAAGTGGTCCCACGTGTAGATGAGGTCGTAGCCCATCTCGTCGGAGGCAACGACCGCCCGGCGGAAGTCCTTATAGGAACCGTGCTGAGGATGGAGTTGGGCAGCGATCCGAATGTCACGCATCGCACCATGGTGAACCTTCCCACGATGGGAAGGTCAAGCGATACTGTCCCTGGCATGTTCACGATCGGCGCCTTCTCGGCCCTGACCGGGGTGTCGGCCAAGCGACTCCGCCACTACGACGGGGCCGGCCTCTTCCAACCGGTCTGGGTCGATCCCACCACTCGCTATCGCTACTACTCAGCGACCCAGATTCCCGACCTGCGGCGGATCGTTTCGCTGGTCAACCTCGGTATCCCGTTGCAGCGGATCCAGAACCTCCGGTCCGATGGGCGCTCCTTGACAAGAGAGCTCGAGCGCCGACGATCCGAGCTGGAGAGGGAGCGCCTGGCCCTCGATCATCGCCTGGCCGAACTCGAGATCCGGCTCGAACGGTCCGGCGAGCTCGATGTGGTTGTCAGGGGTCGCCCGCCGGGGCGATGGGCTTCGCTGCGGGCCGAAGTCCCGGCGGGAGCCGACCTGGCGCCGTTGTTCGTCGAGGTCGAAGCTCACGTCCAGCGTCACGACGCCAGAGCGTCGGCGCCCCCTGTTTGTATCGTCCACGGCGCCAAGCGCGGCAACCGCTCGATCGAGTTGCTCATCCCGATCGACCGCGCTCTGCCGGCCACAGAACGCATCGCCGTCGTAACGACCCCGGCGGCGGCCGTTGCTTCCAGCCTGGTGGTGGGGACCTACGACCACTTGACCAGAGTGAGCGCGAACCTGAGAGCCTGGGCGCGGCGCACCGGCCGCCGGGTCTCCGGACCTCCCTGGTACGTCTATCTCCGCTTCGGGGCCGACGAAGAATTGCAGCTCCCGGCCCAATACCTCACCGATGACGAAACCGAGGTCGTGACCGAAGTCCTGGTTGAAGTTCAGCCGGCGGGTTAGCGGAGCGATTCCTACTCTCCCCGCCAGCCAAACCAGAGAGGTGAGGGATGGAAGCAGTAGGGATCGTTCTCAACATCGGGCGCGATCACGTGGACGACTTCGAGCGCGGTTTCCGCGAGCATGAGCTCCCGATCTGGGAGGACTACGTCGGCCGCGGGATCATGCTTCACGCCTCTTTGACGAAGATGGACATCTCGACCCAACGCGTGGAGGGAGCAGTCCAGTACCTGATCAGCGTCGCCTTCGCCGACGGTGAGGGCCACCACATCCACGACGCCGATCCCCGCTTCCAGGCCTGGAACGAGATGGCCGACGCCTTTCAGATCGCGGCGCCGATCGTTACCGGCGGCGAGGTCATCATCAGTGCCGGCGAGGGCTGACGGCTCTTGGCAAGGTCCGGCCCAGGGGCGAGTGGAGTTGCAGCTTCGTCGTACTCCTCCCGGGACATCGGTATCCGATCGCCGGCTTGAACGGTCTGCATGGCTGCATCCACAGTCCTTCAAGGACAGTTCGGCCCCATGAGGCGAGGGGACTCAGTTGGAATCAACCGATTCGCTGGTGGGCGAACTCGATGATCCACTCGGCTAGGTCGATGGCACCTTCGGTTTCCTGGGCACTGAACGAACGGACTCCGTACTCGGATCGGTTCCGGTGGCGGCGCATCTGGTCGAGTTGGCGCAAACGATTCTGCTCGACCTCGCTCGCACCGAACGAGAACGCGGCCCGGGCAGTGGCGGCATGGGCACCGGGGACCGACATCGCCCGGTAACCACCGGCGAGCAGCACGGCCGACACTGCCTTGCGGGCAGCGTCGTAAGAGAGGACGTAGGCGCCCGACGGATCCAATGTTGCGATCTGTCGGGCAGCGGCGACGTGCCGACGCGCCTCGTCAAGGATCCGCCTGGCGGAGGCCGGGTCGGCCGGGACCGCTTCGAACGAACCATCTCTCACCAGGTCGTCGATGGTGGGATTCATGCGATCGGACTCAATCCGATCAGGTCGATGCGGGCTCCGTTCTTGACCGCCCCGGCGAATCCGGACTCATCTGCTTCCCATTCCTCGCGGGTGAAGACGGCGACGTTGACCGGTCGCCCGATCAGCTCTTCTACCTCTTGAGTGACCTCATACAGGCGATCGAGATCGGGGGTGCCGAGCACCATCAGGTCGACATCACGGGCCGGTCGTCCCAGGTTCGACTCTTCGGAGGCTGCCCACGAGCCGTAGA
>DATEEG010000258.1:0-6560 GCA_035281305.1 Acidimicrobiia bacterium
TGGCCAGGGCCGCCGTTACGAGAGCGCGGTTCGTGAACGACTTCGACCCGGGCGGACGCACGACGCCAGAGACGGCTCGTAGCAACGGGCGGATCGGGATCTGGGGGGGAACGTCCACCGAGGGGAGGTTACGAGCTTGGAGGCTGGGTTCCGGCGGCCTTGTAAAGGGCTGCCACCTCCCCGGTCTCGAGTCGGCGAAACTCCCCCGCACCGAGGTTCCGGTCGGTCAGCGGGCCGATTGCCGTCCGTACCAGTCGCTGTACAGGATGCCCGAGCAGGGCCAGCATCCTTCTGATCTCGCGGTTGCGGCCCTCGGTCATCACCACCTCGATCAGGCCCTGGTCCGGGGTGGCCTGGATGAGCCTGGCCCGGCGGGCCTTGGCGACTCCGTCTTCCAGCTCGACGCCGGCGACCAGCCTGCGGACCAGGCGGGCATTGGGCTTGCCGGCAACGGTCACGACGTACGTCTTGGTCATCCCGAACCGAGGATGGGTTACCCGAAGCACCAGCTCACCATCGTTGGACAGCAGCAGCAGGCCTTCGCTATCGGCGTCGAGCCTCCCGACCGGAACCACCCGTGGCTCTGCCGGCACCAGGTCGATGACGGTCGGTCGGCCTTCCGGATCGCTCGAGGTCGATACCACACCCTTCGGCTTGTAGATGAGATACGTGACCAGACCCGGCGATACGGGGAGGGGAACGCCATCTACCTCGACCCTGTTGCGATCGACCTCGACCCGATCACCGAGGATCGCCACCCTGCCGTCGATCGTGACTCGCCCGGCGGCAATGAGTTCCTCGGCCGCCCGCCGGGACATCAATCCGGCGTTGGCGATCGCCTTCTGAAGCCGCTGAAGCGTCATGGCCCCCGGTCACCCGGGCCGGAACGTTTCCTCCAAGGCTTCGACCACGTCTGCGGGGGGAACGTGGTCGGCCAGGGGAGGCAATTCCTCCAACCGGTTGACTCCGAGTTTCTCCAGGAAAAGCGGAGTCGTTCGGTAGATCGCCGGATTGCCGGGGCCCGGCAAACGACCGGCCTCTTCGACCAGGCCCATCCGCTCCAAGGTCCGGATCGCCGAGTCGGAATCGACGCCGCGGATCTCGGCAATCTGGCCCCGTGACACCGGTTGTCGATAGGCGATGACAGCCAGCACCTCGAGGGCGGCGCCGCTGATCCGACGCGCTGTTGCGGACGAAGCGAAACGCTCTAGGTACGGATACGCGTCCGGGTTGGAATAGAGCCGATATCCACCGCCCGTCTGACGAAGAACGAGGCCGCTTGCACGAGTCGTCAGGTCCGCGGCCAGTCCTTCGAGCTCGACCTGGATTTGCTGTTTGGGGAGTTCGAGGACCTCCGCCAATTCCTCAATCGGCACCGGCGACTCGGTGACGAACAGGATCGCTTCGAGGGCCGCTCTGGTGTTCATCGGAGGTCGATCTCGGTTGGAGCGGAGCGGTGCCTGATCAAAATCGGAGCCAGCCAGTTTTCCTGACGCACCTCGAGCAATCCCCAGCGCGCCATTTCGAGCAGGGCGAGAAAGTACGCGGCGATTTCCACGCTCCGCTGGCAATGCGATACGAGATCGTCGAAAGTCGCTTCTACCGACGCACCGATCCTCGACCGCAGTTCCTGGATGGCCGCCTCGACCGAGGGCAGGTCGAGGTCGAGGTGGTCGAGGTCGGGGTCGGCCCCGACCCTGGCAAAGATCCGGGCGGCCAAAACGGAGAGCTGGGCCGGCCCAACGGGGATCACGACGTCCGGAGGGCTGAACTTGATTTCCTGGTCCAAACCCGACATCCGGGGAACGAATCGGTTTGATTCCTGCCACCTGCGGAGAAACACCGCAGCAACATCCTTGAACGTGACGCACATCAGGAGGCGCGACAGCAGGCGGTCACGCTCTTCCATCAATGCCAGCTCCTCGTCTAGGTCGATCTCGGTACCCGGCGGCAAGAGGCGATGAGCTTTGAGCTGGATGAGGGTGGCGGCGATGAGGAGGAATTCGCTGGTGACATCGAGGTCCATCTCCATCAACTCGTCCAGGTAGGAGAGGTACTCGCTGACTAGATCCGTCAGGCTGACGACGGCGATATCCACCTGGTGACGGTTGATCAGCTGCAAAAGCAGGTCAAGAGGCCCTTCGAAGGCAGCGGTGGAGACGTGATATGTCATCGGTGCGTTCGACGAAGTGTTGCCGTCGAAGGCGACAAAGGCAACGACCGGACAGGGTTTGAGGTCGCAAGAAAGATCAGCGAAGGAAGGTCGTCCGGAACGCTGCGGTGCAAATTCGGTAAGCCACGCCCGTTTCCTGGCAAATTTGGTCGTCGACGTTCATTTTTCGGCCGTTTCTGACCGAATTTCGATCTGTGCGTTCGCCAGCTACCAAATTTCGTTGGAGCGGCTCGACCACATGAATCCACAGTACCCTTCCGTCGCTGATTTTCTTCAGACCCAACGGCCAAGCTCTTAGACGCGATCCGCCGCCTGCAACACGTCCCAATCCTCCTCCGCAATCGAACCGGGGCGCTCTCCGTGGTGATGGCGGGCGAAGTCCACCACCAACGGCTCGGCCCCGAGGATTTTCAACTCGACGGCGCCGGCCTGGCCGTGCTCGAGATAGGAGAGCCACTTGCCTTTGGGGACGCCGCCGAACTTCGTATGGGCCGACGCGAGGCTGCGTCCAATCGGGCCGAGGCCTGATTGTCTCTTGCCGATGTCGTGAAGGAGAGCAGCCCTGAGGAGGTCGCGCCGGAGAGGTTGGTGCCGTGCGACGTGCCTGGCCGCCTCCAGACCATGGCGCTGGTCATACGGCGGTTGAGCGAAGAAGGCCTCGTACTCCAACGGTGACAGCCAGCCCCGGACCTCCGCCACTTCCTCAAGCGTGAGGCTGGCGGCGCGAACTACTGAAAGGAAGCGGTGGGCGAGGTGTCGCCAGGTTCCGAGGGACGAAACCGGCGGCGGGTTCAGGAGAGCTTGGCCTTGCAGTCGACGCAGTAGACCGACTCGGGACGGGCCTCCATGCGGGCGGGGTCGATCTCCTTGCCACAATTCACACAGATGCCGTATTTGCCCTCGTTGATCCGGGCGAGGGCGGCATCGACCCCGTCGAGTTGGCCCTTGATCGTGTCGACCAACCCGATGACCTCGGTCCGCTCGGCGGTTGCCGCTCCGGCGTCGGCGAATCCGTCCCCGAATACGAGGTCGCTGCGGAGTTCCCCTGACTCTTCCGAGCCAAGCTCAGCCAGTTGATGAACGAGCCGGGCGCGAGCCGCTATCAGTTCGGCGCGGGCTGAGTCGAGGTTGATTGCAGTCATATTGGGTACCAGCTAACGGCTTCGAGGATGGGACAGAAGAAAAACTTCGATCAGGTGCTGTGGAGACACCCGTGTGTAAACCTGTGTGGTGGTGATTCTAGCGTGGCCGAGCATTATCTGGACAGAGCGTAGATCGGCCCCCCCCTCCACCATGTGGGTGGCAGCCGAGTGCCGGAGCGTGTGGGGCGACACCGAGGCCGGATCGATCCCGACCTTGGCCGCGTGAAGCCGGACAATTCGGAACGCCGAGATCCGGCTCAAGCGCCCTCCCCTGAGGTTCGTGAACACCGCGTCCCGATCCGGTCCGGTTTTCGAGATCTCGAGGCGATCGGGCAGCCACGCCTGAATGGCTTCAATGCTTGCCTTCCCGAGGGGGATCTGGCGTTGACGATCGCCCTTGCCGGTCACCACAACGGTCATCTCGTCGAGGTCGAGGGCGCCGAGATCGAGACCCACCGCCTCCGAAACGCGGGCCCCGGTCCCGTAGAGAAACTCGAGCAAAGCCCGGTCCCTTCGCCCTCCCCTGGTGTTCGAGTCGGGAGCCTCGACCAGACGGATCACCTGGTCGACCGGGAGCGCCTTGGGGAAGGCCTCGGGTCGCCGGGGCGGATCGAGCAGCCTGGTCGGATCGGCGGCCGCGTGACCTTCGGAGACCAGGAAGCGATGGAGTCCTCGCACGGCCGCCAGCTTGCGGGCAACGCTGGCCGGCGCCAGGCCGATGGTTGACAGATGTTCGACAAATCGATCGAGGTCGTCCGTGTCGGGATCGGAGCCATCGAGAAATTGCAGATACTGCTCGAGGTCGCGCCGGTAAGCCGCCAGAGTGTGAGGCGACAGGCCCCGTTCGACTCTCAAGACCGACAGGTATTCCGCACTGCCCGTGCCCAGGGTTCCCACGATCAGCCTGCCGTCGCCAGCGCTTTCCTGGCGGCCAGGTAGGGCACTCCCAGACTCTCAGCCACCGCCTCGTGCGTGATGTGATCTCCGACGACGTTGACGCCGGGACCGAGTTCCGCGAGCCGCTCCACGGCCCCCACGACACCCTGGTCGGCGAGGGCGATGACATAAGGAAGCGTGGCATTCGTCAGCGCGTAGGTGGAGGTGTGAGGCACAGCCCCGGGGATGTTTCCCACTGCGTAATGGACGACGTCATGAACCATGTAGACCGGATCCTCATGGGTTGTCTCCCGACTGGTGGCGAAGCAGCCTCCCTGATCGATGGCGACGTCGACCAGCACCGCCCCTCGCCGCATCGAGCGCACCATGTCTTCGGAAACGAGCTTGGGCGCCGAAGCTCCAGGGACCAGAACGGTCCCAATGACGAGGTCCGCGTCGATGACCTCCTCCTCGATCGTCAGACGGGTCGAAGCCATGGTCGCCAGCCTGCCCTGATAGATCGAGTCGAGCCATCGCAGACGAGCCAGATCGCGGTCGAGCACCACCACTTCGGCCTGCATTCCGACGGCAATCGCAGCGGCATTGCTTCCGGCGATGCCCCCACCGATCACCACCACTTTGCCGGGCCTGACTCCGGTGACCCCGCCCAGCAGGATTCCGCGGCCACCCTGGGCCTTCTCCAGGAAATAGGCGCCCGCCTGGGTCGCCATGCGCCCGGCAATCTCCGACATCGGAGCAAGCAGCGGAAGGCTTCGATCCGGCAGTTGGACCGTTTCATAGGCAATGGCGACGATGCCCCTCGCCCGCAACCCGAGGGCCAGGTCGGGATAGGCCGCCAGGTGCAGGTAGGTGAACAGCAGTTGGCCCGGTCGGAACATTTCCACCTCGGAGGCCTGCGGTTCCTTCACCTTGAGGATCATGTCGGCTTCGGCGAATACGTCCTCAGCCAGTGGCACGATCTCGGCCCCCTGGGTCTCGTACTCCTCGTTGTGAATAGTCGAGCCTTCTCCCGCCCCCATCTCGATGAGAATCCGGTGGCCCCGATCGGCGAGTTCGCGCACACCGACGGGGGTTATCGCCACCCGGTACTCCGCTGTCTTGATTTCGGCAGGCACGCCAACGATCACGCTTCTCGACCTTTCTGCTCGCTTCCCCGCACCGCCCACATCAGGAGAGCTATCTGAGTCTTGGAATCTCTGATCTCGCCGGTCTCGATGCTACGCAGGGCCTCGCTAAAGGGAAGGGAAACAACCTCCGCTTCATGCTCTTCGGCGCCGTCGGGAGCTCGATCGCTGAACGACAAGCCCGTGGCGGCGTAGATGTGGATGACCTCATCGGTATACCCCGGGGAGGGGAACATCGACGTTAGGAAGATGATCTCCCCGGCCGTTGCTCCCACTTCCTCGGCAAGCTCGCGGGCGGCGGCGGTGGGCAGGTGGCGGTCATCCGGGTCGAGTTTGCCCGCCGGCACTTCCAGCACCTGCTCGTCGACGGCCGTCCGCCACTGCGAAATCAGCCAGACCCGATCTCCGTCGATCGGTAGCACCGCCACCCCACCGGGATGCCGAACCACGTCACGGGCTACCGCCCGCCCGGAGGGGTCGAGCAGGTAGCGGCGATCGAGATGGAGAAAGACTCCCGTCGCCAGGCGGCGATGTCCGAGCAGCCGAAAACTCACTTGGGGCGGGACGTCACTGGCGGGCGAGTTCGTCGAGGTGAATCGACGTTGCTCCATCGACGGCGTCCCGCCGGGCCAGGGCTGCCGCGATAAGGCCGGCGAACAACGGATGCGGATCGTCGGGTCGTGATTGGAATTCGGGATGAGCTTGAGTCGCCACGAAGAATGGATGCGAAGGCATCTCGATGAACTCGACGAGACTGTCGTCCGGGGAGAGTCCCGAGAGCCGCAACCCGGCCGACTCGAGGTCTTTGCGGTACCGGTTGTTGACCTCCCAACGATGCCGATGGCGTTCGTAGATGATCTCCTGGCCGTACAAAGCCCGAACCTGGCTCCCCGCCTCGAGTTTGGCCGGATAACGGCCGAGCCGCATCGTGCCCCCCATGTCGGCGACATTTTGCTGGCTCTCCATCAAGTCGATGACGGGATGGGCTGTGGTCGGATCGAACTCCGTGGAGTTGGCGTCCTGATAGCCGAGGAGGTCCCGGGCGATCTCGATGACCGCACATTGCAGACCAAGGCACAAACCCAGGTAAGGAACGGACTGCTCGCGGGCGTAGCGAATCGCCTGGATCTTGCCCTCGACGCCCCGGTAGCCGAAGCCGCCGGGGACGACTATCCCGTCGAGATCCTCGAGATAGGTCTCGGCGAGCAGCCCCGTGAGCTCATC
>DATEEG010000259.1:0-5617 GCA_035281305.1 Acidimicrobiia bacterium
AGCGATTCAGAGACCAGTCGGGAACGATGCGGCCGCAGGTAATCGTTGAGGGTCGTGGAGAGGATCTGCTCGACTCCTCGCACCAACTCGGCCAGCTGGACCCGAATCAGGCGTGCCTCTCCTCCCAGCGTGACGGTTTGGGACTCGATCTGATGTCCGACCCGACGAACCAGCTCCCCCTGTTGGAGGACGTTGACGACTGCCCTGAAGGTGGCCAGACCGGTTACCTCGAGAAGCGTGAGACGTTCATCGGCTGAGTCCAGCCGCCGCCGCAACCGTTCCAGGGTCTGGAGATCCTGATTGGCCCGGGCGGTCAGCACCGTGGCGCGGGCCAATTCGATCTTGTCGCCCTCGAAAAACAGCGTGGCCAGCCTCCGGCCCTCGCTGACCGCCACGACCGCTTTGCCCGTCTGTATGGCGACTCGCTCGGCCGTCCGATGCCGGGAGCCGGTCTCGTCGGTGGGAATGTCGGCGTCCGGGAGGAAATGGACATTGGCGGCGAGGATGCGATCCCACTCGTCGTCGACGACGATGCCCCCGTCCATCTTGGCGAGTTCGGCGAGGCGCGGTGGACTGAAGGCGACACCCTGCAATCGAAATCCCCCGGAACTGATCCCGTCGACGCCGCTTCCGGCACCGAGCACGACCAGCGCCCCGCTTCCCTGCTGGATGATGCGTTCTAAGCCCTGCCGGACAGGCGTTCCAGGCGCCAGCCGGGCCAGAAGCTCTAGCAGTCCGTTGTCAGCGGCGGCCACGGCCCCGAGGCTATCACCTAATGCCCGCTCGGAGCATTGCCGTCGGTAGATCTAGCTTGCCCCCCGCCTCGGGAGCAACGACTCGCTCGACCCCGACCCGGCGGGCCTCTTCGAGTCGTCTCTGGTGATGGGCCACCGACCTGACTTCGCCCGAGAGCCCGATCTCGCCCCAGGCAGCAGTCGACCCCAGTGGTTGGCCGGTCAATGACGAGGCCAGGGCGAGTGCCAGAGCGAGGTCACAGGCCGGCTCATCGAGGCTCCAGCCCCCGACCACGTTCACGTAGACCTCCACGTCCGCGACCTTGAGACCGGCGTGACGGTTGAGCACGGCCAGGATCTGATGAACCCGATTGGCGTCGACCCCCCGTACCGACCGACGGGGCGGAAAGTTCCGGGTCGGGTCGGTGAGGGTCTGCAACTCCACCAGGATCGAGCGCCTCCCCTCCACGGCCGGAAAGACCACCGTGCCTGCCACGTCCTGGCGCCAGTCCTGGAGAAAGACGCGGGAAGGATCGGCTACCTCGGTCAAACCCTCGGCCGACATTTCGAACATGCCCACAACATGGGTAGCGCCGAACCGGTTCTTCATCGATCGCAACATGCGAAGGCCGTGATCGGGATCGCCCTCGAAGGACAAGACCACATCGACCATGTGCTCGAGAAGCTTCGGCCCCGCCAAGGAACCGTCCTTGGTGACATGGCCAACGAGGACAGTCGGTACCTGACGCTCCTTGGCGAATCTGATGAGCCTTGCGGCGCTTTCACGAACCTGGGCGGTGCCTCCGGCCCCACCTTCACTCTGGCGCGAGGAGACCGTCTGAATGGAATCGACGACGAGCAAGTCGGGGCGCATCTCGTCCGCGGCAGCCAGGACCCGATCGAGGTCGTCGTCGGCCAGGAGAAGCACATGATCCTTTGACTCGGCCGGAACCGTTCTGGCCCGAAGGGCAAGCCGGTCCGCTCGCAAGCCGACTTGCTGAGCCGACTCTTCGGCGGTGACTACGAGCGAGCGGCCCCCACTCTCGGCGATCTCCATCGCCGCCTGAAGGACCAGGGTCGACTTCCCGACGCCTGGTTCGCCACCAACCAGAACCACCGATCCAGCCACGAGGCCGCCGCCGAGAACTCGATCGAGTTCGCCAATGCCGACGGTTCGCCGGATCTCGCCGCCATCCTGCACCTTGCCCAAGGGCACCGGTTCGGGCGCGATCACACGCCGGTAGCGGGACTGGGCTTCTTCGACCAGGGGCTCGGAGACACTGCACCCCGGGCAAAAGCCCATCCACTTGCCCGAGGAGTAGCCGCACGACGCGCAGCGGTAAGTCATGGGCCGAGCGTATCGGAGCCAAGGGACACATTTGGGCCAATGGCTTTCGGGGACCCAGCCTCCGGCCGCGATCAAACAGGAACGGGGGGCGAAGAAACCGGGCCCGGCAGCACCCCGGAATCCTCCGGACCAGGTCGGGAAGGCTCGAGCCCGAAAGCAGCCGACACGACGGGGAGGCTCAATGCGAAGACCACCAACCCGTCACGCCATCGATAAACCAGATCGCCGCCCATACGTCGGGCCAACGCCCGGGAAACGGAGAGGCCGACTCCGATCGGCTGGGGCTGGCCCTCGGGTTGCTGCGCCATGAAAGGTTCGAAAATGCTCTCCGCCCGGTCGGCCGGGATCGAAGGGCCGTCGTTGCTCACCTCCACCGTTACGAACTCGCCGTTGACGCAGCCCGAAATCTCAACTAGCCGTAGCGCGTTCCGCCGGGCGTTGTCGAGCAGGTTGATCATGATCTGGGTGATCCGCAGGCTGTCTCCCAGGCAGATCCCCAGACCTGTGGCAGTTCTGATTTCGAGCCGTCGGTCCGGAGGTGTCGATGCAACCAATTTGGAAACGAGTGGGTCGAGATCGATCGGCTGCATTCGAATTGTCAGCGCGTCGGCCGAGAGGCGACCCGCGGTCACGAAGTCGTCGACGATTCGGGCGATTTCGTTGGCCTGGGTCCGCGCCGTCGCGAGGAGGTCAGTCCTCTCCGCAGCTGTGAAGTCTTCGTTGGGGTCGGCGGCGAGTTCCAGCATGCCGACAACGGCAGTCAGCGGGGTCCTCAACTCATGCCCGACGCCGGCCAGGAATCGGTCCTTGTCCGCCGACGATCTGCGCAGCCATTCGATCTCCCGGTCGGAACGGTGACGCCGCCCTGAATCGCGCACCATGCGAGCCGCCACGAGGGTGACCAGAATTCCCCCACCCAGGGCACTGATCGGCCTACTGGCACCGGCGCTCTGCAACCGGTCAGAGGCGAGGGAGATCAAGAATGTCTGCCCGCCGATCCTGATCGAGCGGCTCCAGTGGTATGGAGTGCTGATTCCATTGGTCGGCTTGGGGGACTCTACGAGAGTCCATGACTCTCCGGGACTCAAAACCAGGTCGGCCACATTCTGAAGCCGCTCGTCGATTTGAATAATTGCGCCAACTACCCCCACGACCTGGCCGGCGGTCGTCACCGACTGGAACAGAGCAAGATCTCCGGACGGCAAATCGTCGTCGACGGCGCCATACCCTGAAACCATGGGCTGGCCCGTGAAGACGGCTCGATCGATCGCCTCTTTGAGGGTCGGGTTGTTGGATACGTCCTCCCCAGGACTCAGGCCAATTGGCCGGGTCGCGACGACGAACTTGATCGGCCACGACTCCGCGCCGCTCTCGCCGCCGCCTTCGTCGAGTCGTGCGAACAAGAGAGCTGATGACGGGGTGAAGCCAACCACCCGCGAAAAGAGCCCAAACTCCTCAGTGGTAACCAGTTGGCTGGCCTCGAAGAGCCCTCGAAAGCTACGTAGCTGATCGGCCACCAGACCGATGTCGGCCAGCGCTGAGTCGCTGAGCAATTCGCCGTGTTCGGCGAGCAGTTCCTGACCTTCGCGAGCCACCGTGGTTTGCAGGTATGCCGACAGACCCAGTGAGGAAAGGACTCCGACGATCAGAACCGCAACGACCAGTCCCCGCCCGCCTGTGCGATTTTCGACACGTCGAACCCGATCCCGGAAGGGCATTCTCTCTAATCGGTCGATACGGGGATGGGCTGAAGGAGGCCAGGTCTGCGCTGAGCTTCCGGATTCCGATCAGGGCTTTCTCAGCTCACGCCAGAACAGATAGCCGAGCGCCGCCAGGATCAGAAGTCCGGCGACAACTGAGAGGGGGGTCCAGGGCTCGGCCTCCCTGATCGCCGTATACATCATGGCCGTGGCACAATACCGGCCCGAATGGCACGACATGTCTGCGACAACTGCGGCGCCACTGTGGTCGACGAGGAGTTCTGTCCGACTTGTGGAAGTTGGATCGATCCTCTGACCACACCCAGCGCAAAAAGCGGAAGAGGTGGCGACGAATACGAGGAGTTCGACCTCGAGGACGGTCCGCCCCCTGCCCCCCGCACCGGCGAGCCTTTGATCTGTCCGTCCTGCGGAGCCTCCAACCCGGCCAACAACCGTCATTGCGAAGAATGCGGGGCTCGTCTCCGTCAGAGCCCGCTTCCGGCCGCTCCTCGCCCCGCAGTGCAGGCGACGGCCGGAGTCCGCGCCGTTATAGCCCTCTCGGCCCTGCTCGGCGTGGTGGTGCTCGGAGCGTTGATCATGAACGTGTTTCGAGACGACCCCGCGACCACCACCACCACGGTCGCAGGCAGCGAAACCACCGGGACGAGCACCGCAACCACGGCCGCAATCCAGGACCCGGCACCGATCCGGATCCTCGTCGCCAACTGCACACCCGAGGGTCTGGGTGGCACCTTCGCGTGTTCGAACCTGATCAATGGCAACGAGGGCGAGTTTCAAATCAATTGGAACGATCTTCCCGATACCGAAAAGACCGTCGTGATTCAACTCACCTTCGCTCAGCCAATGGTGGTTGAACAGATCCACTGGAGCAACATCGAAGACGAACGCCGCTTTCGGCTCAACTACCGGGTCCATGGAATCACCATCGACGCCGAAGGCAACCTGATCCCCGTCGGTCAGGAACTCCAAAATGAGCCGGGCCTCCAGTCATTCCCGTTTGCGGCGATCAGGGCCAATTGGATCAGGATCACTGTTCAGAGCGTCTGGAACGCCGAAGTGTTCGAAGACACCGAGCCGTTCGACGAGCTGGCGATTGCCGAGATAACCGTCATCGGATATCCAGCTCCCGACACGACCACCAGCACCGTGGCCGACGAAGAAACTACGACTACCGGCGGCTGAGCGCCAGCGGCAGCTCGGTCACTCCGCGGAAGACCAGAGACCGGACCCGATCCGGCGTTCCTTCCACGTTGAACGCACCCACCTGTTGGGTGAACGACGATAGGGCCACCTCGAGTTCGATCTTGGCCAGAGGCGCTCCCACGCAGTAATGGATGCCGCCCCCGAAAGAGACATGTGGATTGTCCACCCTGCCCACATCCAGGGTCTCGGAATTGGCGAAGACGGCTTCGTCGTGGTTGGCCGAGCCGAAGAGAAGTCCGACTTTGTGACCACGCTCCAATCGGACCCCTGCGATCTCCAGATCCTCGAGAATCCAACGCTCGAACATCTGCAGCGGGGAATCGAATCTCAGAACCTCGTCGGCAGCCGTGGTCAGGAGGTCGGGGCGCGATTGCAGGCGCCGGAATTCGCCGTTGTCGCGGGAAAGCGCGAGCAGGGCGTTGCCGATGCCATGGACAGTTGCTTCGTGGCCCGCATTCAGCGTGAGGATGCAGGTCGCGACCAGTTCGTCCTCGTCGAGCCGGTCGCCGTCGTGCTCGGCCCTGATCAGTGCGGAGACCAGGTCGTCGCCCGGATGCGCTCTCCGGTCGGCCAATAGCTCCCTGACGTAGGCGGCGAAGTCTTTTACGGCC
>DATEEG010000260.1:0-4086 GCA_035281305.1 Acidimicrobiia bacterium
AGCCCCGGCAACAGAGCCGCGTAGAAACCCCGGACCGCCTCGGGGGTCTTGGCCATCTTCTCTTCCATCTGGTGGTGGGCCCAGGAGGCCTGGCCAAACAGGGCGGCAATTTCGGCCCGGGTTCCAACGGCCTCCTCCAGCAGGGGCCGGTTGGGCTCCACCGCCCGGCTGTTGAATTTGCGATAGAGCTGCTCACGGAGGTCGCGCCGGGGCGAGTTCTCCATGAAAGGAACCACATCCGGATAAGAGAGACCGATTCGGTAGGTATCGTCGTTGTCGCCGCGCTCGAGGTTCTCGATGTACGAGTCCGGCATGCCCTCGAGGTCGTCCTTGGTGACAACCAGGTAGTCCTTGTGTTCGTCGATGTTGCGCTGGAAGGCGATTCCAACTTCGACCATGCGTTCGGTCAGCCGCTTGACTTCGGCCCGTGTGGCCTCCTCGAGCTCGTGTCCGGCCCGCCGCAGGTCGCGGAGCCAGAACTGGAGAAACCGAGCTTGCTCACCCTCGAGGCTGGCCGCCTCCGGGCTTTCACTGAAATCCTTTACCGCTCGATAGAGATCGGAGCGGAAAACCAGTTCGACGCCCCACTTCTGGATCTTCTCCTCGGCCGCGTTGCCCGCGTCTCTGACGTCCTTGTCGACGTGGACATATCCCATGAAGGCGGTCTCGCCGAACGTCCTCTGCAACAGGTCGGAGATGTCGTCCAGAGGCTGCATGACGGTGGCGTAGGTGCGCGGGCTGTTCGGATCCACCAGGCCCTTGACCATTTCGTCCGCGGCTGAAAGGGCCCGATCGATACCGCTGGAGATACCCGCGGGAGTTATAGAGGTGTAGTCGAACATCAGGTGGAAATTAGTAGGCAGTACGCAGTAGGGCAGTAGGCATCGTTCAGTGGGCAGCTTTCAGTAGGCAGTAGGCAGCAGAATCCGTTGCCAATCTTTACTGCCTACGAAAACGGCAACTCCTCGATCAACTCCAGGGGATGGCCGTTCCTATAGGCCGCAACTACCTTCGTCTCCCCGATTTCGGGTGACGTGATCGGGTTGCGATCGATGACGAGGAAGTCGGCCCTGGCCCCCGGCGACAGGGCCGTGCCAAAGAGATCGAGGGCGCTTTGCGCTCCCAGCCGTCCGGGACCGGCGGCGGCGCTGATGCCTCCCCACGGGTTGGGTGGTTCGACCGGACAATCCGACCCGCCCACCATTCGAATTCCGGCTGCCCTCAACGCCCCCAGCGAATAAGTCCGATCAACCCGGTCGCCCAATCGCTTGGGAAGCCAGTCCACCTCCGAGGCCAGGAAGGCCGGTTGGATCGAGGCAGTCACTCCGAGGTTCGCCATGCGGTCGATCGCGTGAGCGGTCAGGACCGAAGCGTGTTCGATGCGGAGCCGGGCCGGGTCGGCACCTGCGGTCACCATCATGTCGAACAGATCGAGCACTCGATCGTTGGCCCGGTCACCGATTGCGTGGATGGCAACCGTCCCGCCGATATCGAGGCAGGCGGCGGCCATCGCCCGGGCTTTGTGCGCATCGAAGCGAAGTATCCCCGCGTTGGCGGGGTCGTCGCTATAGGGCTCGTACAGAGCGGCGGTTCGACCCCCCAGGCTCCCGTCGGCGAAGTCCTTCCATCCGAAGAAGCTGACGTTGGGTGGACCGTCGGCCAGCAGCTTCGCGGCCGTGTTGAGTTCGCCGGGGGTCGAAGCGATGACGAGCGTTTCGAAGTCGATCGGCAGACCTTCCGCGACCGATAGCAACGTTTCGATCTCATCGGAGACTCCGCACCACAACGGCTCACCGACCGAGACGATGGCGGTGATCTTTCCGAGCCCGAGGCTCGAGAGGCCGGCGAGGGCCCGGTGCACCGATTCCGGTTTGAGGGTGGGTTGGACTCCGGCCAACGCACTGGAGACCGGTTGGATCGAGTCCTCGCTGAGGATGCCGTTGCCATCGAGGCCTGCCAGTTGCAGGGCAACAGTGTTGGCAACCGCGACATGTCCGCAATATCGATAGAGGAGGACGGGGCGTTCCGGGACCGCACGGTCGAGATCGAGTCGGGTCGGCAGGCGTTGTTCGGCCATGCGCTCTTCGTCGAGTCGGTTGCCGATGAGGGCCTTGTCCGGTTCTAAGAGGTCGGCGGCCGCCCGCAGTCTCGAGCCCAGGTCGTCGAAGTCGACGGCGTCCTTGAGGGACAGACCTCCTACGGCCGATGCGTAACCAATGGGATGAAAATGATGGTCGTGCAACGTCGGGGCGATCATTCCGGCTGCGTGATCGACGATGGCGATTTCACGCCTCGCCAGGTCCACGCCGCGGCCGATCGCGGCGATAACTCCATCCTCGATCAGAAGAGCGTCGGCCCCGTCGTGACCGAGCACCGCCTGGCCCCGAATGAGCCGCAACGTCACGTCAGGTGGCCCGGTGGAGCGATTTGCACCACGGCCAGAAGGTCGTCGTGTATCCAGCCGTTGCTGGCCACCACCCCTGGGTCACCCAGCTGAAACGCTCCACCCTGATGGTTGGTGACCCGGCCGCCGGCCTCGGTCACCAGGAGGATCCCGGCCGCCGCATCCCAGGGCTGCAGTCCAAATTCCCAATAGCCCTCGTACCTGCCGGCGGCCACCCACCCGAAGTCAAGCGCCGAACTCCCAAGGCGCCGGATGCCCTGTACCCGCGTCAAGACATGGCCCATGTTCTCGGCGTAAGCGCGCCCATGAACGTTGCGGTCGTAGGCAAACCCTGTGGCTATGAGGCTGTGCGAGAGTTCGCGCTGGGGCGAAACAGCTATCGGATTGCTGCCCGAGAAGGCGCCACCGCCCTTGCTGGCTGTCAGTTCTTCACCGTGCATAACGTCGATTACGACCGCGGCTGCGGGGCTTCCGTCGCACCACAGCGCGACCGACACCGACACGTGGGGAATGGCGTGGATGAAGTTGACGGTTCCGTCCAGGGGGTCCACCAGCCAGACGCGTTCTGACTCCCAGGCTGCACCCCCGCTTTCTTCGGCGAGGACCGAATCAGCGGGGAAGTGGTGATGAATCACATTGAGTACGTGTTCTTCGGCGGCGTGATCGATGTCCGTCACGGGGTTGGCGTCGCTCTTGAACTGCGTGTCGAGCTTCGTCCCAAAGGCTTGACGGACGACGGCCGCCCCGGCCCGGGCCGCCTTGAGCGCAACCCACACTTCCTTTTGGTACATGCAGGGAACAGTAGGCAGTAGGCAGTCGGCAGCAAGCAGTAGCGAGTGCACACCACACCCTTGAGAGGCACCGGCTCGGGGCCTTCGTACACTCCGGGTGTGCGGTCTGTCCTGGTGGCCCTGGCGGCCGCGGCTCTCATGGTTTTGGCATTCCCCCCATTTGGAGTGGGAGTCCTCGTAGTCCCGGCGCTCAGTTTGCTGCTGTTGGAAGTTCGCCAGGGGCGGCGTCCGGGCGTTGTCGGTTTGTTATTCGGCTGGGCGTTTCTGGGCGGTCTGGTCTGGTGGATCGGAGAGCTCGGGCTGATCGCGGTAATGCCTCTCGTGGTTGTGTTCGGGGCCCATTTCGGTTTGTACGGCTGGCTCCTGGGCCGGGCCCGAGCCTGGCCCGCCACACACTGGTGGATTGCGGCGGTGGGGGGATGGGCCCTGATGGAGGCGATCAGGGTGCGGTTCCCCGTCGGCGGATTCGAGTGGGGATTGGCCGGATATTCGGTAGCTCCCTATGCCTGGGCGCGCAGTGCCGCCCAATGGATAGGGGTCAGCGGGTGGAGTGTCGTGCTGGTGGCCCTCGCGGCGGGAGCGGTCCTGGCGATTGACCAGCGGCGCTTGCGGGTCGAGGCAATCGCCCCCGCGGTCGTGGTCCTGATTCTCACGGTCGGGGGAGCTCTGTGGCCGGCGACACCCGATGGTCGTCCCATCCGGGTGGCAATCGTTCAAGGGTCGACACCGTGTCCGCTCACCCACTGCCTCAACGAGCGCCGCGCCACATATGAGATGCACCTTGCGCTCACTCGCACGATCGCGGCGGGTTCGGTCGATCTGGTCGTGTGGCCGGAAGGATCGACTGGTGGTCTCAACGCTGATCCTGTACTCAATCCCGACGTCGCCGAG
>DATEEG010000261.1:0-7562 GCA_035281305.1 Acidimicrobiia bacterium
GCCGTCGGGCAGGCCGGGAGCGGCGAACCGGTGTCGGTGACGGTGCTCGTGGCGCTGCTGGTGTGCCTGATCCCGACCACGATCGGCGGCCTGCTCTCGGCCATCGGTATTGCCGGCATGGACCGGGTGACGAGGTTCAACGTCATGGCCACTTCGGGCAGAGCGGTTGAGGCCGCCGGTGACGTCGACACGCTGTTGCTCGACAAGACGGGGACGATCACGTTCGGCAACCGCCTGGCGTCGGCCTTCTGGCCGCTCAATGCGGTCTCGGAATCGGACCTGGCCAGGGCCGCCGCCCGAACCTCATTCTCCGACGAGACCCCGGAGGGTCGCTCGATCGTGGCGCTCGCCCGGGAGCGGGGCGTAATTGGAGAGGAGGTGGCGGGCGACGAGTTCGTTCCGTTCTCCGCCTCCACCCGGCTCTCGGGAGTTCGGTACGCCGGGGGGGAGACGTGGAAAGGTGCCGGGGGGGCGATTCGCAAGCTGATCCCTGACGCCCCCGGCGAGCTGGAGGACCTGGCAGAGCGGGTAGCGGGCCGCGGGGCCACCCCGCTCTCCGTTGCCGCTGACGGCCGCGCCCTCGGAGTCATCGAGCTCTCCGACACGGTCAAGCCCGGTCTTCCCGAGCGATTCAGCCAACTGCGACGCCTGGGAATCAGAACGGTGATGATCACCGGAGATAACCGCCTCACCGCTGCGGTCATCGCCGAGAAAGCGGGGGTCGACGACTTCCTCGCCGAGGCAACCCCCGAAGACAAGCTCGACTTGATCCGCCAGGAGCAGCAGGGCGGGCGTTTGGTGGCGATGACCGGGGATGGCACCAACGATGCTCCCGCTCTCGCCCAGGCCGACGTCGGGCTGGCGATGAACTCAGGAACGGCGGCCGCCAAGGAAGCGGCCAATATGGTCGATCTCGACTCCGACCCCACCAAGATCATCGAGGTGGTTCGCATAGGCAAGGAACTGTTGATGACCAGGGGAGCGGTCACCACCTTCTCGATCGCCAACGATGTCGCCAAATACTTCGCCATCATCCCGGCGATGTTCGGGGCGGTGCTTCCTGCCCTCGACGCCCTCAACCTCATGCGCCTGGGTACACCTCAGTCCGCCATCGTTTCGGCGGTGGTCTTCAATGCCCTGGTCATAGTTGCCCTCGTGCCTTTGTCGTTACGAGGAGTCCGAACCAAAGCCCGCGGTGCCACGTCGATCCTTTACCGCAACCTGCTCATTTACGGTGTCGGTGGCCTGCTCTCCCCGTTCGTCGCCATCAAGGCAATCGATCTCAGCCTGAATGCGCTCGGACTTTTCTCATGAAGCAGATCATTCGTTCGCTGATCGCACTGGCCGTGTTCACGATCTTGCTCGGATTCGGCTACACCCTGGCAGTCACCGGTATCGCCGGCCTGGCCTGGCCTGATCAAGCCAGGGGATCACCGGTAATGCGGGCCGGCGAGACCGTCGGCAGCAAGTTGTTGGCTCAACCGTTTTCCGCAGATGGCAACTTTTGGCCCCGACCATCCAACTCGGGGTACAACGCCGACCCCGGGCTGGATCCGACCACACGAGCGTTGTCGTATCCATCCAACCTGGGTCCCCTCAATCCCGATCTGGAAATGGCCATTGCAGAGCGTGTCGCGATCCACGGAGAGGGAGTGCCGGTCGACCTGGTAACCGGGTCGGGTTCTTCGCTCGATCCCCACATTTCAGTTGCCGGCGCCCGCTGGCAAGTCGCCCGGGTGGCGGCCTCTCGCAGCATCGCCGAGGCTGACCTGCACGCGCTGATAGATGCGCATACCGAGTCGTGGCTGGGACGCCGCTACGTCAACGTGCTTCTGCTCAACCTCGCCCTCGACGAAATGACGGGCACTCAACAATGAAAGCCGCGCTGAACTCGTCAGAGCCCGGTGGCGAGGGCGATCGCGCAGAGAAGGTGGTCCGCGCCCTCGCCAGGGCCAGCGGGGAGGCGGCAGTCAAGCGAGGTTGGCTCACCGTCTATCTCGGTTTTGCTCCCGGAGTCGGGAAGACCTACGCCATGCTGCGGGCCGTGGCCGATTTGCAGCGAGCCGGTAACGACGTCGTCGTCGGGTATGTCGAGACGCACGGCCGCGCCGAGACCGCCGCCTTGCTGGAGGGCCTCGAGGTTCTGCCGCGAAAAGTCGTCGAATACAAGGGCGTCAAAGTAGAGGAACTCGACGTAGCGGCGGTTCTGGCGCGGCGTCCCGCCATATGTGCCATCGACGAACTCGCCCACACCAACGCGCCCGGGAGCGACAACGAGAAGCGCTTCGAAGATATCTGGCAAGTGCTCGATGGAGGAATCGACGTGCTCACGACCCTCAACATCCAGCATCTCGAGAGCCTCAATGACGTCGTGGAGTCCATAGCGGGTGTCAAAGTCAGAGAGCGCATTCCCGACCTGGTGCTCGACGAGGCCGACGAAATCGTGCTGGTCGACATCTCCCCGGAAGAGCTGAGAGACAGGCTCGATCAGGGCAAGGTGTATCCGTCGGAGTCGGCCGCCAGGGCGCTCGAGCATTTTTTTCGGCCCGGCAACCTGAGCGCTTTGCGGGAGCTGGCCCTGATGCGCACCGCGCGCTCGGTCGAGCGGGATCTCGACAGCTACATGACTGCGCACGGCATCGACTCGCCGTGGCGATCGACCGAGCGAGTGCTGGCGTGTGTAGACGAGACGGACATAGGTGAGACGGTGGTGCGCCGGGCCTTCCGATTGGCCAACGCTGCCCGGGGTGAGCTCTTCGTATTGACCGTAGGCGTAGACCGGCTCGGTCCCCTCGAGGCCAAACCGGTCAAGCGCACTCTGGCCGTGGCGCGTGACCTTGGTGCCACCGTGGTCACCCGGGACGGCGGCGGTCGCGACGTAGCCCGCGAGATCATTCAGGCGGCCCGGGAGCTCAAGGCGACCCTGGTCTTGATGGGTCCATCCCATCGCACTCTGTGGGAGAGGCTGTGGGGAGGCGACATCGTGGATGAAGTGGTTTCGGGACTTCCCGACGTCGACGTGCTCGTAATCGGATTGAGCGGAACCGATTGAGGAGGCCTGCTCTTGCCACAATGACAAAACGCGTGCCTTCGATACTCATTGCCGACGACGATCCCTCGCTGCTCGCGGCGGTGTCGCTGCTGCTCGAGGCCTCCGGTTACGTGGTGGAAACCACCGGGTCCACCGCGGAGACGTTGGAGCGCTGGCCCCGCACCCATCCAGATCTGGTGATCGTCGACCTGCATATGCCCGGAGGCGGAATGGAACTGGTCAGGGCCATAACTCGGAAGACGTCGATTCCGGTGATCGTTCTCTCCGCCGACGACCAGGCGAGCGTCAAGGTGGCGGCGCTCGACGCCGGAGCCGAGGACTACATCACGAAACCATTCGCGGCCACCGAACTACTGGCGCGGATCCGGGTGGCCCTTCGCAGGAGGCCCTCGCAAGGGGGGCCGATAACCGTGGGACGCATGACCCTCTCCGAGGCCGACCTGTCCGTTTCGTTGGGCGCCGCCTCGGTCAAGCTCACCCCCACCGAGTTCGACCTGCTGAAGACGATGGCGGTCAAAGGCGGCTTCGTGATGACCGCCGATCTTCTCCATGACGTCTGGGGGCCCGCCTACAGCGCAGAGACGGACTATGTGAGGGTCTATATGCGGAGGCTGCGTGCGAAGCTGGATTCCCTCGGCGCGGGAAACGCCATCGAGTCCCGTCCCGGCCTCGGTTACCGCCTGACGGTGGGTGCCGATCCAGCGTCGAGCGACTAGGCCGGTCCCGGGCTCCCTACCTCGAGCACGACACCGGCGCGAGACTGTCGTGGTGAGCCTGTCGACCCGTTATCCGGGTCCGGGGCGGGCTCTCCAGATCTCTTCGGCGGCCTTGAATTCGTCGTAGGCGCGCGGACCGTTTCGAGCCAGCCGCCGGTAGAACGCCTCGCGGTCGATGTCGCGGAATTCGACCTGCTCGGTCAGGTATGGCCCCACGCTGCCCGCGATGGGACGCCGGGCCCGGCCGGCTTCATATCTCGTGAGGAACGCCTCGACGTTGGCAGCGCTGGTCCAATCCGATTTGTAGATGATTCGCCCCCCGCGGCCGATGACCCAACTCATGTTGGGGAGGAGTCCGTAGGCATGGTGGGCCGTTCCCTCCAGGTCGTCGACCAGGATCGGGCGGCGAATGCCGATTTCGTCGCGCAGGAGGCGGGCGCCGGCAAGCTTGTCGTCGAAGCTCTCGTGCGGCCCGACCAACTCGCCGGGGTGTGCTTCGCGCGTGTACAGGAACACCCAGGTGGTGTCTGGATGGCGCTCGGCTGCGTCGCAAAGCAGAGGACCCTCTGCTGAACAATACGGTCAGGTGAAGGAACCAAACTCCACGACCAGATTGCGGTCGGCCCACAGTTCCGACAGCCTCACCTGGGTGCCATCGTTCAAAGCCGTCAGCGACGCATCGGGGGCGGGGTCTCCGGCATGGAGGTGATTCGGGAACGCAGTGAATTCGGCCACTTCGGCTCCGGACTCGACGTAGCGGTCGAATCGCTCATAGTTGTACCCGTTCGATGGCATGGTGGCGATCATAGAGTGGGCTCGATGCGATCGACCGGCCGTCCACGGAGCCAGCCGTGCCAGGTGAGACCGTCCACCCGCTGCCCGTGACCTCGGCAACCCTCCCAACTATTCGGCTCGGGCGGAAGGACTACCCGGTGGTCCTGCCCAATGTCCGGGACCCCCGCCTCCATCTGGCCGCCGTCATCATCTCCATCCACGTCCTCGGGCAGGTCGCACTCGGGTTTCGGGTATCGGTGCCCCAAATCCTGTCGGCAATCGCCACGTCGGCTGTGATCGAGGTCGTGTTGACCCTTCGTCGAACCGGTCACCTGGTGTGGCCGGCGAGTGCAATGCTCACCGGGAGCGGAGTCGCTCTGATATTTCGCGTGATCGGCACCGAGCGAGGAGACCACTGGACTTGGGAGGGCTGGTATCTCTTCAGCCTCGTCGCCGCGTTCTCGTTGCTCACCAAATACCTGATCCGCTATCGCGGCTCCCATGTGTTCAACCCGTCGAACGTAGGACTGGTGGTCGCGTTTCTGGTGCTCGGCAGCACCCGCGTCGAGCCCCTCGACTTCTGGTGGGCGCCTCTCGAGGCATGGATGGTGGCCGCATACCTCATCATCCTGGTTGGGGGGATCCTGATCACGGCCCGCCTGAAGCTGCTGTCGATGGCGGCGACGTTCTGGGTCGGCCTGGCATTGGGCCTGGGGATCCTGGCCTACTCGGGACATTGCATCACGGCGGCCTGGGCCCTCGAGCCGGTGTGTGGATTCGACTTCTGGCGGGTGGTGGTGACCTCTCCGGAGATCCTGGTGTTCCTGTTCTTCATGATCACGGATCCGAAGACGATTCCCCGGGGCCGCCTCGCCCGCTTGGTATTTTCGTCCTGCCTGGCTGTGACCTGCACGCTTCTGATCGCACCGCAGACCACCGAGTTCGGTGCCAAGGTCGCGCTCCTCGGGGGCCTCGTCGTGGTTACCGCGGTGCGCTACGTGTTCGACCGGGTGATCCCCGAAGTCGCCTCGGAAACGGGTCCAGGCGACACTCTCGTAAAGCGGATCTCGGCTCCGGGCGGTTCCGAACTGGGCCCGCGCCGTGTCTTCCTGCGGGGAGCGGCTCTGGGCTCTACGGTCACCCTGGTGGCCGCTGCGGTGGTTCTGGCCGGGGCCCCGGCCCGCCAGAACGCGCAAGCCGCGGTCGTCGCGCCCCCGGTCGAAGTCGAAGTCGATCCCGGGTCCCTTCCCCCGATCACCATTGCTCCCGAGGTGGAAGGTTTGAACAGCGGAATCGCGGATGGTGGAGCCAGTGATCTGGCCCTGGATCTGGCCGAAGACCTGTCGATCGAGGGCGAGGCCATGCGGCGGGCCGATTCGAGCCTCCTGCGAGCAGCCAACGACGGCCAACGCCTGCTCATGATGGAGCGGCGGATCGAGGTGGCGGCCACGAGGGGTGAGTTCGAGGTGGCTGACTATCGATTCGATTCGCTCCACCTGGTGGTTGTGTTCACGGACGGGAGCCAGGGTGGGGCCAGCCTGGCCTTCGAGGCCGCCGGGGTCGTGGAGCACGTCACTTACGACGACGCCGGCGAGGCGGTTCTCAGGGAGGAGGCTCCCTTCGAGACCACCTTCGTCCTGCGCCAGGGGGTCGGGGGGCGTTGGCTCATCGTCGACGAACTGCCGCCTGGATGACAAACCAAACGAGGATGATCGCCAATGAGTAGAAGAGATGCCGGTAATCCGGTGGTCGGGATGCTGGGTCGGCGTCTGCGGCTAGCCGTGATCGGGGGAGGCCCGGGGAGCTTCATCGGGGCAATGCATCGAACCGCCGCCCGCCTCGACGATCGGTTCGAGATCGTGGCGGGGGTGCTCACTTCCGATCCGGACCGCTCGCGGGCTGCAGGCGTGGCCATCGGTCTGTCGGAAGACCGTGCGTATAGCGATGCCCTGAGCCTTTTCGAAGGTGAGAGCGCCCGCGCCGCCGGGGCGGATGTCGTGGCGATCATGACCCCCAACGACACTCACCATGCCTACTCGAGCGGCGCCCTCGAGCATGGCTTCGACGTCATCAGCGACAAGCCAATGACCAACACCCTCGTCGAGGCAATCGACCTGGTGGAGAAAGTCAGGAACACGGGTCTGATCTTTTGCCTCACTCACAACTACACCGGATATCCCATGGTCCGGCAGGCCCGAGCGATGG
Organism: Acidimicrobiia bacterium; assembly: GCA_035281305.1. Classification (GTDB taxonomy): domain Bacteria; phylum Actinomycetota; class Acidimicrobiia; order Spongiisociales; family ZC4RG35; genus DATEEG01. The sequence continues at coordinate 6,748 of DATEEG010000261.1, forward strand.
TCGAGGACGGCCAGTTGGGTGACATCCGTCTGGTGCAGGTGGAGTACGTCCAGGGAGGCAAAGCTGCAGACCGGGACCCCGATCCGAGCGGCGCCTTGCCCTGGCGCTACGACCCGATTCGGGGGGGTCCCTCTCTGGTGATGGGTGACATCGGGACCCATGCCCACAACCTGGTTCGGTTCATCACCGGGGCAGAGGTTTCCGAAGTAGCGGCCGACGTTGGCTCGATCGTCCCCAATCGACTGGTTCACGACTACGCCGCGGCCATGCTTCGCTTCGACAACGGCGCCCGCGGCAGCTTCTGGGTGACCCAGGCCGCAGCCGGGGTGGAAAACTGCTTGCGGATCCGAGTGTCCGGGAGTCGGGCGAGCCTGGAGTGGAATCAGGAGAGCCCGACCGTCCTTGTCTTCAAACCGATATCGGGACCGGCCGAAGTGCGAACCCCGAACGGTCCCGGAACCCTGCCGCTGTCCGCCCGGTCCACCCGAATCGTCAAAGGCCATCCCGAAGGTTTTCACGAGGCTTTCGCCAACATCTATTCCGACGCCGCCGAAGCCATAGCCGGGCGGCGGACCGGCCTCCAGCCTGATCCGATGGCGCTGTACTTTCCCAATGAGATGGACGGTGCCCTGGGGGTGAAGTTCGTCGAGGCCGCATTGGCGTCGAGTGCAGCCGGCGGAGCCTGGACCAGCGCGGTGCTGGAGTTGTGAGGGCGTCGGTCAGCCCTTCTTTGGCGCCCGGAGGCGTCGTATATGCATTGGTGTCGCCAAAGAAGTCGATGACCGACGCCCACCCTCCAGAGGTAGGGTGGTGCC
>DATEEG010000262.1:0-6746 GCA_035281305.1 Acidimicrobiia bacterium
TCCGCCGAACAGACGCACCTCGGGACGATGGGCGCCGCACAATGAGCGGTGACGTTGTTGGAACCCGGTGGAATCCTAGCGGTCCCTGATGTCTCCTAAAGGTAGGTAGTGCGTGCTGCTGTCGTGTCCGGTTGCAGGTTCCCGAGCAAGAATGGCACCCGGGGGGTTCCGGACTACGGCTGCTACCTTGAACGGGCGTGTCCCCGTTGAAAGCTCTCTCATGAGTCTGGTCCAGCAGGCCCGGCTATCTGCCCTGACCGCGTTGGGCCGGCACCCGACGCTGTTCCACCTGGTAGCCGGGTTCGGCAGCGGCCGCCAGACTTTGGTGACCGAGACCACCGGTCTGTGTATCGAAGCCCCGCCTCGTTGCGGCAACAGCTTCTTCGTGACTGGCTTCAGCATGGCCAACCCCGAGGTACAACTGGCCCACCATCATCACGTCCCGGCCCAGGTCATCAAAGCCATCGCCTTGCGGGTGCCGGTAGTCACTCTTCTCCGCAATCCGATCGACTCCGCCCTGGCCAAGGCCGCACCCGGGAACGAGCCGTTCTTGATCGGGACGACTCTCCGCCGTTGGATCGTGTTTTGGGACGTTGTACAGGGTCTGGCGTCCCCGATCCCGGTGGTGCCCTTCGAATACTTGATCGAGGACCCGGCCGGGGTGATCGCGCGAATCAACCAGCAGTTCGACGCGTCGTTCTCGACGGCTTTTCCGGAGACCGCCCGTGTATTCGCGGAAATGGAGGGAAGCCGGCTGTCCAACTTGGGCCTCCAGGCCGCGGCCCGGCCCAACCCCAACATTCCGCACGAGAGGATTGCCGAGACCGAGGCAAGGCTTCGTCCCGGGGCGCTGGCACATCCGTTGTCCGATCAGGCGCTGGGGATGTACCGGGAGTTGTTGGCCAGGGTCTCGCCGTCGTGGCCGCGGACCGGATCCAACTAGGACCAACCTGCGATCGGTTTTCTCCGGTGATGCGGGATGAGTCTCAGATCGACAACTTCTGACGTGAGATCCAATGTCGCTCGCGCCGTCGGGACAAGGTCATGCGAGCGATCTTTATCCGGAGCTCCGGGGAAATCGAGGGCCTCCTCCCGGCCAGGACCTCCTCCTCAGCGTCGCTCCAATATCCCAGGCGGATCATCTCCGCCCGACATAGGAAGAGGACGTTGGGGACCCGGTCGGGGTCGATGATTTCCGTCCACGCCCTGATCCGGTCGGTCGTCACCGGCTCGGCGGCTCTCTCCTTCCAATGCTCCCACGGGAGAAAGAGGCGTCGGGCCGCCAAGGTGCCGCCGTCGGGGACGGCACCGGCTATTGCCAGCCATTTGGCGAGAGCCTCCCTGGTCTTGTCCGGAGATGTCACCGCATCCTCGTATCTGATCGGCAGGTACCTCGCCGGGCCGAGGGAGGAAGCGGCCCGGGCAAGCTCACGCTGATCGAGGCGCCATCGGGCGGCGAGAAGCTCAGGCACGTGAGCCCCCCACCCAGCAGTGATCCTGGACGCGACCACCCCTCTTGGATCCCTCACGACCCCCACGACCCGCATGTCTCCATAGGCACCTGAGAGCGGCTTCCACCATCGAAGGTGATCGGGTGTCTTCTCACCGACCAGTGCCGCCGGTCCGGCCAGGCTTCGCGTCAGCGCACCGTAGAAATCGCCAGGCCCGGCCGCGGACCCTTGGAGGAGGTCGAGGACTTTCTCGACGTCGAGGTCGAGGCCATTTGATGTCGTCAGCCGTTGGTACAGCACGAGCTCTTCGCGGAGATCGGAGTCGTTCAACGGGAACCGGCGCCGGCGGATCACGCCCCGGTAGAACTCGCTGAAGAAGTGCGTCTCGGGAGGAACTACGACGCCCGGTATCTCGGAGGCCAGGCGCTGGACGAGGGTCGTGCCAGATCGAGGGGTGCCGACGATCACGAAGTCGGGAGCTAGTCGCTGCATCGGTGCTCCGCGAGGCTGTGAAGAGCCCCGATCGGAATCAATCTGTCTTCCAGCTCGAGAGCTCGCGACCTAGGAGTCTCTCTAGCCGAACGACGTCGGGGAGGAAGAAGTTGCTCAAGGATCGGCGGGTTTCGGGCTGGAGGGCCGGCGGTTCGATGGATTGCCGGTAGACGAGGTGTCGATACATGCGATTTCTCAACCTGCTCGGCAGGAGCGTGCGAGCGGTCCTCTTGAGGACGCCGTCGCTATGGGCCATGCGCACGGCCAAGCTGGGGGCCGGTACGAACGCAGCCTTGTGATGGGCCGACGTGTCGAAGGTGAAGGGGTCGTCAATGCCGAGAAAGCGAACGATGGCCTCGACCGTTCGGTCGGGAAGGCTGGCCAAGTCTTCGTAGAGGAAGACTCCGACGTTGCCATCAGGGAAGAGATTCATGCACCTTTCGACGTGGGCGGCATACAGGCCCATGCGCCGATACCGCCTCTGACCCCACCAGAAAGTCTCGATGTCCACTGGCTCCTGCTCGAGGGCCTCCTCGAAGTCATAAATCGACTCGAAGCCATGTCGGAGATATTGCAGATATTGGGAATATGCCCGATCCACCGGGTTTCTGAGCAGGAGAATCAGCTTGGCGTTGGGGTTCGAGCTTCTGATGAGATCAAGGGCACTGGCGTCATACATGTACGTGGGCGTGGCCTCGCCCCGAGTGCGTGCGGAGTCGGGGTCCGCCCAGAGGCTGTCGTATTCATGGTGCTCGGTCACAGCCCCGGATCGGGTCCGGTCGTAGTGCGCTATCGACTGGGCGAGATGGCCGGGGCCGTGCCGGCGAGCGAGTTCCTCGAAATCCGGACGCGGGTAGGCGAAGTGAAAGTAGGCGGGTTCCTTTTTGCGGCTCATCGCGATTCGCGGGTGCTGGAGCAAGTAGTTGAAAAGGGAAGTGGTCCCGCTTCGAGGCGCCGCGGCCAGGAAGAAATCCGGTTGAACCATTGGCTCAAAGTCTAGGTCGGGAGGGTTCTAGGCCAGGTCGTCGTCGGCAACCATCGAGGAGGGTTGGGCCTCGCCTGGGGGCCGGCGAGTTCCGGAGTCTCCGTCTTCGTAGACCACGCGGAGGCGCCGGTCGAACCACACCATGGTCGCCACGGTGGCCATTCCGGCCGCCACCGGGGCCGCATAGGCGCCGATCCAGATGCCGGTCCCGATCATCCCGAGTTCCAACAGCCCCGTGGCGATCGTCGCCCGCGCCACCGTCTTCTGACGTCGGGCGCCGAGCAACTGCAGTCGCTGGGGCCGATTGAAACCAGCCAGGAGAACCACCACGAGGGTGGCCGCGGTCAAACCCGGGACTACGTATGCCCGGGGGGCAATCAATGCGAGTGGATTGATGGCCCACGGCCAGGCGGTCAGAATCGTGTACGGAACGGCCGCCAGGCTCAAGATGACGGCAAACCTCCGACCCCACCTGCGCGCCGTCACACGATCCCGCCTGGCACCGGCCCGGGTGATCTGAGGTCCCACTTGCGCCATCAGCCCTTGCGCCAGAACGTTTATGGGCTGGGAGACAACCCGGGCGCCCTCCACATAACCGATAGCCGCCACCCCGGCCACGACATTGAGCAAGGCGGTGATGGCATATCTCAATCCGGTCTTGCTGATGCCGGTCACCAGCAACCAACCGCCCAGCCATCGGAGCTCGCTGAAGGTCGGCTTGACCGGCGCCGGGACCCGGCGTCGCAGGATCCAAGACCACCCCACGATCAACGACAGGACGTTGCCCAGGAAGAGGGCGCCGAAAGGGGCCCAAACCGGAGCGATCGAAGACAGAGCGAACACTGTTCCGAGAGTCGTGAAGAAGTTGACGGCCGACATGGACGCCGCCACCCACGAGTTTTCGGCCATGTGGAGGATCGTTCGGACATGGTCCTGCAGCGGGGAGGCAACCGCCAGCAAGCTGGCACTGACGGACAGTGAGATGAGGTCGGCGGTGGGGATCCGGGCGGCGAGGACGAGGACTCCGAGGGGAACGGCGAAAGAGCTCAGAAAGGCAAGTCCGGCCCCGCGGGGAACGGAGTGGGCGAGCGTGCCCAACCTGCGGTCGACCGGAAGGTCAACCGCCAGGATCTGCGAAGGGTTGAATACCAGTTCGGACGGTATCTGGCTCATCACCGTGAACGCCGAAAAGAGCAAGGCGTAGCCGCCCAGACCGACCGTACTCAGCTCCCGGACGGCGAAGATGCCCACGGTGAAAGTGGCCAGCGAAGCGAAGCCCGCGTCGAGTTGACCCGGAGTCGCCCATCTCACTCCGCGCCAGATCCGCCGGAGGATCGGGGCCACACGCTCCTGCAACCTTCTGAGGATCGACCTCACGCTGATGGGGTCAGGCTTGTCGGGCGATCCGGATCGCCGATCTCGCCAAATCGCGCGGATAGCAACGTTCCTCCAGGATTAGTCTTCACTCTAGGCCAAGGGAATCAGACGGTCAGGATGCTTCGAGAGTCTTGCGGCCTCCTTCATGCCCATCACAGATCCCGCAATTCCTCTTCAGGTCCTTGAATCGCTCACCGCTGCCGACGTGCGATTCGCGGTTCTGCACAAGGAAGAACTGCTCGGTTCGCGGGAATTGGATTCCGACGTAGACCTCGTCGTCGACGTGCCGGCTCCGGAGGCTCTGCACCGCACTTCGTCAGCTTTTGAGGACCTGGGTCTGCGGGCTGCCCTCCTCTGGCCATACGACCTCGGTGGCACCACGACGGTTTTCGTCACCACCTCCAACGGCGACCAGGGAGCGCAGATCGACTTCCTCTTCGACCCGACCGGGCGCGGACGATATGGCATCCGTACTGACGTGATGCTCGGCGACGTCGGCACGGGTCGGCGCTTCCCGGTTCCCGGTGCGGTCGATCAACAGTTGTACCTCATCCGCAAAGGAGCATGCAAGGGCCAGCCCGACCGGGTCGAAGCGGGGCTGGCAGGTCTGGCGAGGCTGTCATCCACGGGCGACGCGATAGCCCGGGCCCGAGTCTTGTTCTCGCCTCGAGCCGGCACCGAGATGGTTCGTCTCCTTGCCGGCGGTGCTACAACGGCCAAGCCCGCGCCAAACCGGCCCGTCGGAAATGCCTGGCGGCGTGCCCGTCGAGTCGTGAGGCCCATTGGTCTCTGGGCCGAGATCGTCGGCTCGGAAGAGCGAGCGTCGGCCCAGGCGGCACGGCTGGAGGATCGGTTTGGGCGATGGCTGGTCCACACCGATCGGGCCCGTCGCGTAAGGGGTGCCGCCGGCATTCTCTGGTGGATACGTCAGGTGGCACCGGTACGTTTTCGACCCGGCCTGTTCTTGAGCTGGGCTGAGGCGCCATCCTGGCCGCCCGCCGACGTCACCCTGGCGGCGCCGGGTCCGGAAGGGATCGATCGGGCCGCGGCCGCCATCGTCGATGCCTTCGCTTCTAAGAACCCGACGTGAAGGTCCTCCTTTCGGCCTACGCCTGCACTCCCGGCACCGGTTCGGAACCAGGGGTGGGGTTTGCGACATTGGAAGCGATCGCTGAGCACCACGAGGTCTGGGTACTGACCCGGCTCAAGAACGTCGAACCTCTACGGGCCTTCTTTCGAGACCATCCATTCGCTTCCCGGGTCAACGTGGTCGGGCTCGATCTGTCCCCTCGAGCCATTCGGATCAAGAAGCGCTTCGGAGAGGCCGGGTTGCAGTGGTACTACGACCGCTGGCAGGTCGAGGCGAAGCGCATTGGCGCGGACCTGGCTGAGGAGGTCTCCTTCGACCTTACCCATCACGTGACTTTCGCCTCGGACTGGGCCCGGGCCGGCATCGCCGCTCTGGCTTTGCCGTTGGTGTGGGGTCCGGTCGGGGGAGGAGTAGTGACCCCCCTCTCCCTTATGCCGACCTTGGGTCTGAGGGGCGCCGGCGAGGAGGCTGCACGAGTGGTGGCAAGGGCGTTGATGCGGCGGCGGCGGTGGTACCAGGAGGCCTGGCGGCACGCGGCGGTCGTCCTTGTCCAGAATCGTGAGACCGCCGCGTTGGGCCGCGACAGTGTCAAGTCCCTGGTGTTGCCGAACAGCACCGCCCTTCTGACCGACCCGCCCGCAGTAACGGGCAGTCGCAACAAAGAGATCTTGGTTGTGGGTCGTCTGCTGCCATGGAAGGGCGGGAGATTGGCGCTGCGGGCATTGGAGTACGTCACCGATCCGGAAGCCGTCCTCGTCTTCGTGGGAGAGGGCCGGGCGATGACCGGACTGCGGGCGATGGCCCACAGAAGGGGAATGACCGGCCGCGTCAGATTCGAGGGACCGCTTCCACGACAGGCCGTGCTGGAACGAATGGCGAGGGCGGGTGCTCTGCTCCATCCCGCCTTGCACGACGAGAGTCCGGTGACCATCGGGGAGGCCCTGTCGCTGGGGACGCCGGTCGTGTGCCTGGATCGGGGTGGCCCTCCCGAGTTGTTGCGCCGGTGGGCGGACAGCCCGGGAGCTGCCGTGACGGCCGGCACCCCCCGGCGAACGGCGCGACTCCTCGGCGAAGAGGTCAACCGCTTTCTATCCGAGCCCCCACCGGTCGTGGCGACCGCCTACCGACCGACCCCTTCGTACGCCCAGAGCCTCCTCAGCGCCTACGAGCTTGCCGCCAAGGGAGGGTCGGAGTAACCCGACTGCTTCAACCGGTTACGTAGGTCCAGCTGGTGCCTTGGATGGTCCAGATGTTGGCGGGGGTGTCTTGCCATTGGCTGTAGTTGGGTGGGGTGGTGGTGAGTTGGTTGGTGGTGCGGAAGTCGGGGTCGGCGGCGACGGTGCCGTTGATG
>DATEEG010000263.1:0-3261 GCA_035281305.1 Acidimicrobiia bacterium
ACCATGGGTATCCGTTCGACAGGCCAAGACAAACGCCCGGGCTATGTCGGATACGTGCGTGAACTGACGGCACTGAGAGCCGTCGCCCTGGATAATGATTGGTTCGACTCGGTGGGCACGATCGATGAAGACGCTAAACACCGAGTTGGGTCGGAGACCGGTGCCGTAGGCGGTTCCAAGCCGGAGTGCGAGGGCGGACACGCCCCGCAGTCGGTCCGCGGCCAGCAAGATCTGCTCGCCTGCGAGCTTCGTCACGTTGTAGGGATGGTCGGGGGTGCAGGGATGGTCCTCATCGACTGGCTCGTACTGAGACCGCCCGTATACCTCCCAAGTAGAGGCATAGACCACCCTGCAGTCGTGGAGCAACGCGGCTTCTGCGACGTTGGCCGAGCCGGTTACGTTGACGGCCGCCGCCAGCGCGGGGTTAGCGGCCGCGAGGTAGACGTCGCCGATTGCGCCGACATGGCAAATTGCATCATGTCCCCGGGAGGCATCCCTGATGTCCTCTAAAGAGCGAAGATCACCAATCGACCACTCGACTCGAGGCTCGTCGACCGGGTTGAGATCAAATCCCGTGACCCGAAAGCCTTCAGCCAGAAGCTGGCGCGTGACGTGACGCCCTAGAAAACCAGCTGCACCTGTGACGAGCACTCGCATGTGGAAAGACCTCCGCGCCCTGTGGTCGGGCTCCCGCCTCCGGCTGGCTTCTTATCGAGGACGACCAGCTTAAGGCAATTGCTCCCCTGAAAACTGACCCGTGCGGCGGCGGGATCCCAGTGATAAGGTTGTCGGTCCGGGTGTGGAAACCACTCGGCACTAACCGCCGGCGCAATTGTGTTGATCTAAGCGCGAGACCGTTCTGGGGAGGGATTATGGCCCGGCCAAAACCAGGGGCGCTTGGATTTCGCATTACGCGAGCTGGTGCGCAGATACGAGCCGACCTTTCGTTCGCCGTCATCGACGCCCTTCTCATCGTCATGGCTTACACGACCGCCCTCGGCCTGCGATTCTGGGAAGAGTCATCTGGGATTCCCCCCAAGTGGTTCGAAGGATTCGTCGCCGTGATCCCAGCGATCTTGGCCGTCCATTTGATTGCCAATATTGCCTTCGGGACATACGGACATGTGTGGGAGTACGCCTCGGTCGCCGAAGCGGTTCGGATGGTTGCCGCCGCCGCCACCGCCGCGGTGGCAATCCTGGCGGCGGTTCTCGTCAGCCGGGAGGTCGACGTCCCGTTTGGTCCCATCCCTGTTGGCGTCGTAGCACTCGGCTCGATGCTCACCTTGGCCGGAATGGGAGCTGTCCGATTTAGATCCCGCATGTTCTCGTTCAAACGTCTCAGCAGGCCACCAGAAAGTGAACGGACGCTGATCGTCGGAACCGGACGTGCTGCCGCTGAGCTCGCTCGTCGGATGCCATTTGGGACCAACAACCTCATCGTTACCGGGTTCGTGAGCGTCATCGGCCATCATCCACGCCTCCTCGCCGGCCTGCCAGTCTTGGGGACGATTGACGAAATCGATCGACTGGTGGCGGCTCATGCCATCGATCAGGTCATCGTCGCGGGCACCCAGGACGATCGGATGCTGAGGAAGCTAGTGGATCGGTGTGTTTCAACCGATGTCCGGTTGAGGATCATTCCGGACATCGATGCGAGTCTTAATGGTCAGGGGCCGCTGGGGGATGTACGCGACCTCGAACTCACCGACTTGCTCCCCCGGCCAGAGGTATTCACCGATCTGGCCGGAGTGAGGGACGTGCTCGCGGGAAAAAGAATCCTCGTCACCGGAGCAGGGGGCTCAATAGGGGCCGAGATCGTCCGTCAGGTGCTGGCGTTCGAGCCAGCAGAGGTGGTAGCGCTCGACCACGATGAGACCCATCTCTTCGATGCGGGGATCATCTGGAGCCGCCGAGACGGGCTGGTGCATTCGGTTCTATGTGACATAAGGGACCGCGAAGCTTTGCTCAAGCAATTTGTCGACTGGCGCCCACACGTGGTGTTCCACGCCGCTGCCCATAAGCATGTCCCAATCCTGGAGCTTTGCCCGGCCGAGGCCGTCAAGACCAATGTGCTCGCGACCGAGAACGTGTTGGAAGCGGCGAGAAGTGCAGGAGTGGAGCGGTTTGTCCTGATCTCTACGGACAAAGCGGTTCGCCCCGCGAGCGTGATGGGCGCTTCCAAGCGAGTGGCTGAAATGATGATGCGTGCGGCTGCCATTCGGAATCCGGCCTGCCGTTTTTCCGCCGTCCGTTTTGGCAACGTCCTCGGCAGTCGGGGAAGCGTGATCCCAACATTTCTCGATCAGATCAGGCGAGGCGGACCTGTCACCGTAACCGACCCCGAAATGGTCCGATACTTCATGACAGTCGGAGAAGCGGTGCAATTGGTTCTCCAGGCATCGGCTCTCACGACCGACGGAGAAACCTTCGTATTGGATATGGGCGAGCCAGTCCGGATCATTGATCTCGCTCACCGGCTAATTCGCTTGGCGGGGCTTGTGCCGGGGCGACACATTCAGGTGGAGATGGTCGGTGCTCGTCCCGGAGAGAAACTTCGCGAAGTGTTGACTGAGACCGAACTTCGTCCGGCTCTTCATCCGAAGATCAAAATCGCTGATCCGCCTTTTCCTGGACCGATCACGGTTTTGCAGGCGGTGGACGCGCTGCGGAAACAGGTAAATGTAGGTTCTGCCGAGGCACTCAAGAAGAGCCTGCTCGAACTGGCGCAAGGCGAATGGGTTGGCACAGAAGTTCTTTCACTTCCAATCTTCGAGGAATCAATCCAATGGGGCTAAGCCGCGCTACACGATTGCTGCGAAGCCGTTGGGCATTTGTGGCTATTGCGGCTTTGACCGGGGTGGCCACGGCCTTGTTGGCAACCGATTGGTGGAACCAACGAATCGAACCTCGTTATGAGGCGACGGCCGCAGTGACCCACCTTGGTTCGGACGAAACTCGACTCCAGACGGCTCTTGCACTGGCGTTGCAGGTCAATGTCGATCGGCTCGCCTCGCCGGCCGAATCTTCGATCACCCTGGAAGAAGGGACTACCCGATTGCTTTTTAGAGCGACGGCGCCCAGCCCCGAAGGCGCAAGGCAGGCTGCTCTCGCCATGCGCCAAGCTTTTAACCAGGCGGATCCAGCAATTGACGAACCCTTGATACGAGCCCGACTCGATGAGATTGTCCTCGAACTCGATAGCCTGAACCTACCTACCGCCCTGCCGGAAGCCAAAGACACGGACGCGGGCGAGGAGATCAC
>DATEEG010000264.1:0-2816 GCA_035281305.1 Acidimicrobiia bacterium
AGCGGGTGATGTTGTCGGTCAGGGGCCACTTCCGACCGGAGTTCCTGAATCGGGTCGACGACCTGATCGTCTTTCGTCGCCTTAGCCGGGAACAGCTTCGGGAGATCGTCGATATCCAACTGGCCCAGCTGCAACGACGTCTGGCCGAGCGCCACATCACCCTCCAGTTGTCCGACGCCGCCAGGGATCTGCTGGCGGAGGAGGGTTTCGACCTCGTCTACGGGGCCCGCCCCCTCAAGCGGGTCATCCAGCGGAGACTGGCCGATGCTCTGGCAATGAAGCTGCTGGCCGGCGAGTTCTCGGATGGGGACACGATCACCGCCGACGCTCACGACGGCGAGATCGTCTTCAACCAGGCTGTGCTTCGCGTTTAGGCCCGGTTCGGGCGAATGCCCGGCTCAGGCTGGGTGTTACCGTCGCCGCCGGTGGCCAACGAAGCAATCTCCCGCCTGGAGCTATCGGGCGCTTTCCCCCAGCTGACCCGAGACCAGTTGATCGAAGCTGCCGGAAGTTCGCGTCTCGTGGAACTCGGTGCCGGTCAGCCGCTGATCATCGAGGGGTCGGAACCAAGCCATGCTTTCGTCCTGGTCTCCGGTGCTCTCGAGGTCACACGGGAGATAGGAGGAGTTCCCATCCACCTGGGGGTCATCGCTGACCCCGGATCAGTGGTCGGCGAGGTAGCCATGCTGACCGGCGGGACACGCAACGCGACGGTTCGGGCCGACCAGGCATCGACCGTCGTGGAGATCGAACGCCGCGACTTTGCACGCCTTCTCGACCTGGACCACGCCGCAGCCCGCCGAATTTCCCAGGACGCGATCCGACGGATCGAGGAAACGAAGCTGGCCACCTTCGTTGCAAAGTCATTTGGCACCCATGATCCGGGGCTGGTCGCCGAACTCTCACGGTCGTGTGACTGGCTGAGGGTGGAGGGCGGGCGAGTCGTGTTCAATCAGGGTGACGAAGCCGATGCTGCGTATGTGATCGTGAGCGGCCGGGTCGATGTCACCTCGGGCCACGATGGCGACGAGGTACGCCTGGGTGAACTCGGCCCCGGGGAAGTCTTCGGTGAACTGGGTCTGATCGACGACGCTCCCCGGTCCGCCACGGTCACCACCCGGCGGGACACCCTCCTCGTGAAGTTCCCACGCCCGGCCTTCGAGTTATTGATGGACGAACGCCCGAAGCAGATGATCGAGTTGGCCCGGACGATCGTGCGGAGAGCGGCAGGCACGGCTCGACCTTCACGAGGTGCCCTCGTGATTTCGGTAGCGGTCGCATCAGAATCGACCGACCGCACCTTCGTGTCGCAACTGGTCGATCAGTTGAAGAGGCTCGAGCCGACCGACCACCTCTGGCCCGGGCGGGTGGACGAGATCCTCGGCAAGGCCGGGGCAGCGGCCGTCGAGCTGGGTGACCCGGCCGAGGCTCGCTTGATCCGCCTTCTACAGGAAGCAGAACTGTCCAACTCTGTGCTAGTCCTCGAGACCCCCCCGACGCAGACGGGCTGGGCCCGCAGAGCCATCCGACAGTCGGACAGGGTTGTAGTCGTCTGCCCGAGGGAGTCAGGGGCCTCCGATCGCAAGGTGGTCGCCGATCTCCTCGCCCTGGCCCCGCCCCGGGCCCGCAAGGTGATAGTGGTGGTTCACGGTTCCGACGATCCTTACCCATCGGGCTCAGCCCGGCTGCTCAGCGATACCGGCGCCGACGAGCTAATTCATATTCGCGGCGGGTCGGCCCCAGATCTGGGGAGAGTGGCACGGCTGATTTCCGGGCGTGGCTACGGGCTCGTCCTCGGCGGGGGCGGAGCCCGCGGTTTCGCCCACATCGGGGTCTACCAGGCCTTGATCGAACTCGGGGTACCGATCGACTGGGTGGGCGGCTCATCGATCGGGTCGGTGTTTGCGGCCACCATCGCTTCGGAGTTCACACCCGACCAGATGATCTCACTCACCGAGCAGTTCTTTCGGGGCGTCCTCGACTACACGATCCCCGTGGTGTCTCTCATCAAGGGGAAGCGGATCATGAAGAGTATGGACAAGGTCTGGGGTGGGATAGACATCGAAGACATGTGGCGAGGCTTCTTTTGCATGTCGACCAATCTGACCCGTTCCCGGGCCGAAGTCCACAGGACCGGCCCGCTCGCCGCCGCGGTGCGGGCAAGCGTGGCGCTCCCCGGGGTGATACCGCCGGTTCCCAGGGGAGGCGACCTATTGGTCGACGGTGGAGTTCTCGACAACCTTCCCATCGCACCGATGCGGGCCACCCTGCCGTTCGGAACCATCATCGCGGTCGATGTGGCCCCGGCGGCCGGACCGCGAGCGAAAGCTGACTTCGGAATGTCGGTGTCGGGCTGGAAAGCGCTAATGGCGAAGTCTCACCTGCAAAAGGGCATGGCCTATCCCGGCATCATCGCGATCTTGTTGCGATCGACGATCGCGGGCTCGTCGGCTCAGCTCGCGTCGAAGATTCAGAAGGCCGATCTCTACCTGGATCTCGATCTGCGGGGGACAGGAATGCTCGATTTCGACAAGGTACGCCCGGTCGTGAAGGCCGGTTACGACGCCGCCTCGCCTCGAATCGAGTCCTGGCTCGAAGCTCTTACGCCGGGTTCCTGATCCAGAGGTCTCGAGAGCGGGGTTGCACCGTTTCCTGAACCACCGAGAGCAAGTCGGCAGAGAGTTTTTCGAGATCGGCCTGATTTTGGGCCGAGCCGCCAAACCGCTCGATCACTTGCTGGGCCTGGTATTTGGTCCGGAAGAGCCTCCGATCGATTACGGCCTGGATCCAGCGACGAAGAGGTGAGAAGAGGGCCG
>DATEEG010000265.1:0-2515 GCA_035281305.1 Acidimicrobiia bacterium
CCGCCCTCGCCCGTTGAGCGATAATCAGCACATGAGACGGGCGATCATCGTGATCATGGACTCGTGCGGCGCCGGTGAGGCACCGGACGCGGCCGACTACGGAGACCAGGGCTCGGACACGATCGGTCATACCGCCTCCGTGGTTGGCGGATTGGATTTGCCCAACCTCCAACGCGGGGGCCTCGGCAATTTGCACGCCGGCATCAAGGGTGTTCCCGCCGCCCCCTCCCCGACGATGGCGTACGGAAAGCTGACCGAAGCGTCGGCCGGCAAGGATTCGACCACGGGCCACTGGGAGATGGCCGGCATCATCACCACCGAACCTCAGGCCACGTTCACCGAGACCGGGTTCCCCGACGAGTTGGTGAGAGCCGTCGAGGAGGAGGCAGGATGCGAATTCATCGGGAACTACGCCGCGTCGGGAACGGTCATCCTCGACGAACTCGGACCCGAGCACATGAAGACCGGCAAGCCGATTCTCTACACGTCGGCCGACTCGGTCTTCCAGATCGCCGCCCACAAAGACGTGATTCCGCTCGAGGAGCTCTATCGAATCTGTCGCGTCGCCCGCAAACACTGTGATCGCTATCTGATCGGACGCGTCATCGCCCGACCGTTCGAGGGTTCACCCGGCGCCTTCAAACGGACCTACGAACGCCAGGACTTTGCCATGGCACCGCATTCTCCGACGCTCCTCGATCACGCCAAGGAGGCAGGCCTGTCCGTCGTGGCCATTGGCAAGATCGAAGACTTGTTCGCGGGCCGCGGGATGACGACGGCCATTCACACCGAGGGCGACGAAGACGGTCTTAGGAAGACTGTGGAGGCGATGCAAACGTACACCGATCCGGGGATCATCTTCACCAACCTGGTCGACCTCGACATGACCTATGGCCACCGCGAGAACCCCGAGGGATACGCCACCGGCCTTCGCCTCATCGACTCTTACGTGCCGGCGCTGCTGGGCGCCCTCGGCCCTGATGATCTCCTGTTCTTCTCCGCCGACCACGGGAACGACCCGACTGACGGTTCCACCGACCACACTCGCGAGTTGGTGCCGCTGTTGGTGGCGGGAATGAAAGCGGCCGGTGTCGACCTCGGCACCAGGGCGCAGTACTGCGACGTCGCCGCAACGATTGCCGAGGGTCTGGGACTTCCAATGCCCGAGCGAGGGGAATCGTTCCTCCGGGACATTTCGTGAACGCCGTCGAGCTAATTCAGAAGAAGCGCGATCGAGGCGTCCTCTCCGACCAGGAGATCTCCTGGCTGATCCGGTCTTACACCTCTGGAGCTGTCACCGATTATCAGATGGCGGCGATGGCAATGGCGATCTTTCTCAACGGTCTCGAACCAACAGAACTCGTCGAATGGACCCGGGCGATGTTGCACTCCGGGGATGTCCTCGACTTCTCCGATATAACCCTCCCCCTGGTCGACAAGCACTCGACGGGCGGGGTGGGAGACAAGGTGTCGATACCCCTGGCACCGATGGTGGCGGCCTGCGGCGTGGCGATACCGATGATGTCGGGGCGCGGGCTCGGACATACCGGTGGCACGCTCGACAAGCTCGAATCGATTCCCGGGTTCACGACCGCCCTCGACCCCAAGCGCTTTCGGGAGGTGCTCGACAGCTGCGGCCTCGTTCTGGCGGGACAATCCGAGACGTTGGTACCGGCCGACCGCAAGCTATATGCCCTCCGCGACGCCACGTCGACGGTTGAGTCGATTCCCCTGATTGCGAGTTCGATCATGTCGAAGAAGCTCGCGGAGGACCTCGACGGACTGGTGCTGGACGTCAAAGTCGGATCGGGGGCATTCATGAAAACCCGGGAGCGGGCCCGGGAATTGGCCCAAACCATGGTCGGGATCGGACAGGCCCACGAGGTCAAAACCGTGGTCCTGCTCACAGCGATGGATGCACCTCTGGGCAACGAAGTCGGAAACGCCAACGAGATCGCCGAGTCGATCGCGGTTCTTCGTGGTGAAGGCCCGTCCGACCTGGTCGACGTGGTCATGGCGCTCGGAATCGAGATGCTGGCGCTAGCCGGGATCGAAACCGACCCCGGTCGGGCCAGGACGATGCTCGAGGCAACCCGTACGAGCGGAAAGGCACTGGAAGTCTTCGCCCGTGTGATCGAAGCCCAGGGCGGTGATCCCAGGGTGACCGAGGACCCGGTTTCGGTCCTGCCCAGGTCGCCCCATCGAGCGGACGTGAATGCGAACAGGGCCGGGTATGTCCAAGAACTTGACGCTTTCAAAGTCGGCGTGGCAGCGATGCGCCTCGGTGCCGGCAGAGAACGTAAGGAAGACACGATCGACCCCGCCGTCGGGATCACCGTGTTGGTCAAACCCGGAAAGCAAGTAGAGGCTGGTGAACCGGTGCTGCGGTTGTCCTATCGCCACCCGGCCCGACTCGAAGAAGCGTTGTCCGTCCTCGACGGCGCAATCGTCATTGGAGAAGATGAACCTGAGTCGAAGCCATTGATCCTCGAACGGGTCGAATAGTCGTTCTCGA
>DATEEG010000266.1:0-3846 GCA_035281305.1 Acidimicrobiia bacterium
ATCTCGGTCTGCGGCGCGGTTGGATCCCCCACCTCGATCGCTTCTGCCGCGGCGACGAAGCGGTCGACCACTTCCTGAAAGATCGGCCGCTCGACGAATATCCGGCTCCGAGCGCAGCAGTCCTGGCCCGCGTTGTCGTACACCGACCACAGCGAGGACGCGATGCAGGCGTCGAGATCGGCATCGGCGAATATGAGGTTCGCCGACTTTCCCCCGAGCTCGAGAGACACGCGTTTCACCCCGCCGGCAGCCTGGCGCATCACCTCGGTACCGACCTCGGTAGAACCGGTAAACGAGATCTTGCGGACGAGTGGATGACGAACCAGAGCCTCGCCCGTCTCCGATCCCTTGCCCGTCACAACGGAGAAGACGCCGGCGGGTAAGCCGGCTTCCAGGGCCAGATCGACCAACGCCAGGGCCGTCAAAGGAGTGATCTCGGCCGGTTTGCCCACGACCGAGTTCCCCATGGCAAGGGCCGGCGCCGCCTTCCATCCGAGGATGACCATCGGAAAGTTCCAGGGGATCACGGCGCCGCACACACCGATCGGCTCGCGGAAAGTCATGAGGGTGCCGCGAGCATTTCCCGGGATGGTCTGGCCATGGAATTTGTCCACGGCCCCGGCGTAGAAGTCGAAGGTGGTGGCCACCGCACCGATCTCCCCGCGGGCGGCTGCAATCGGCTTGCCCGTGTTGGCCAGCTCGAGGTTGGCCAACCGCTCCTGATCGCGCCGGATCAAGTCGGCGAGCCGGCGCAGCACGTCCCTTCGTTCCCTGACGGGAGCGTTCCGCCAGGTTCCCCTCTGGTAGGTCTCATGAGCCGTGGCGACGACCCTGTCGACCTGATCGAACTCGAACCGGGGTACTTCACCGATTCCTTCACCGGTGGCTGGATTGAGAAGAGTTGTGGTGGACATGGGAGTAAGTGTTGCAGTGGGAGACCCTTTGGGATTCGCTATCCGCGATCCGCGATCCGCTTAGTCCGCGATCCGCTTAGTCCGCTATCCGCAATCCGCCAGAAGCGGACCGGGACCGATGACCCGGATCGCGGGTTTTTCTGGCGGATAGCGGATCGCGGATCGCGGATAGCGCTCTTTCGTAACCCCTCCGAAACGCTTACGAAACATCTGACTTCCAGGGTCTTCGCACAATCACAAGAAGGAGGAAGGTCTGTGAGCGAAGGAACCATCGCCTGGCTGCTGACGAGCTCGGCCCTGGTCCTGTTCATGACCCCGGGTTTGGCGTTGTTCTACGGAGGCATGGTGAGGTCGAAGAACGTCCTCAACATGCTGATGAAGAACTTCTTCACGATCTCGATCGTGACCGTGGTGTGGACGGTGATCGGCTATTCACTTGCATTTGGAACCGACATCGGCGGGTTCATCGGAGGCCTGGACTTCCTGGGACTGAAAGGAGTCGAAGGAGACGCCCTTTTGTTCATGGTGTTCCAGATGATGTTTGCGATCATCACACCAGCTTTGATCTCGGGGGCGGTGGCTGAGCGCATGAAGTTCTCGGCCTGGGTCTTGTTCACGACCCTCTGGGCGCTCATCGTGTATCCAATCGTGGCCCACTGGGGATTCGCCGCTGACGGATGGCTCTTTGCCTGGGGAGTCAGAGACTTTGCAGGAGGCCTGGTTGTGCACATCAACGCTGGCGTCGCCGCGCTGGCCCTGGTCTTCGCGCTGGGTCCCCGCAAAGGCTACGGAGCCGAGCCCATGAGACCGCACTCGCTGCCCCTGACCCTGATCGGGACGGGAATTTTGTGGTTTGGCTGGTTCGGGTTCAACGCCGGCTCGGCTCTGGCGGCCGACGGGATCGCCGTGAGCGCCTTCGTGACGACACAGATCGCAGCTGCCGTCGCCGCCCTGGCCTGGGTCGTGGCTGAGTGGATGAAGACCGGGAAGCCGACGACGCTCGGAGCGGCGTCGGGAGCAGTAGCCGGGCTGGTGGCGATAACTCCGGGCGCGGGCTTCGTGTCACCCATGTCGGCGATTGTCATCGGACTGGCCGGTGGATTCCTTTGCTTCGGAGCGGTGAGCCTGAAGTCGAGGTTCGGATACGACGACTCCCTCGACGTGGTGGGCGTTCACCTGGCCGGTGGCATCGTCGGATCGGTCCTGCTCGGGGTATTCGCTCAGAGCTCCGTCAATGAGTTCGTCCCCGATGGCCTCCTCTTCGGCGGCGGTGCCTTCTTTATCAAGCAGGTCGTCGCGGTCCTGGCGGTGATGGCCTTCACGTTCGTTGCGTCCTACATCCTGGCCCGCATCGTCAAAGCTCTCGTCGGGCTGCGAGTCGATGAGAATCAGGAGACCGAGGGCCTCGACATCTCGCTCCACGAGGAGCGGGGATACGTCCTTTCGGAGTAGGAGGAACAATGAAGCTGATCATCGCTTTCATCAAGCCGTTCAAGCTCGAAGAAGTCAAGGACGCCCTCAAAGGGGTGGGAGTCACCGGGATGTCCGTCGGCGAGATTCGAGGCTTCGGCCGTCAGTCGGGCCAGACCGAGGTCTACCGCGGAGCCGAATACAAGGTCGAGTTCGTCCCCAAGACCCGGGTCGAAGTAGCCGTTGACGACGGTGACGTCGAACGGGTCGTCTCGGCAATCGAAGGAGCGGCGCGGACCGGTGAGATCGGGGATGGCAAGATCATCGTGGTGCCGGTCGAACAGGTCCTGAGGATCAGAACAGGTGAACGGGGAGCCGACGCAATCTGAGGGACGGCGGCCGAACGCTGCCGGGCAGCGGTCGGCCGCCGAAGCGTCCTCTCGAGGAGACGACTGGGAGCGGGGGCCGGGCAGCATAGGACCTGGTCCTCCCGGCTCGGGCCCCCTTCAGTCGTATCTGACGACGCGCGACTCCATACTGACGAACGGACCCGGGGGATCCGGCGTCGCCGTCAACACAATCCTCTCGGCAACCCTCGATGGGTGCTTCGAAGTCCTGGCCGCCTCCGCGCCCGAGATAGCGATCGTGGCCGTGGGCGGATACGGGCGCAGCGAGCTCTGCCTGTATTCGGACATCGACCTGCTGCTGCTCCACGAGGGACCCGTCGACGAGAGCGCAGTTCGAGCGATCCTCTATCCCCTCTGGAACTCCGGCCTCAAGATCGGACATGCCACCAGAACCGTCAAAGGGACCCTGAGTTTCGCCCGGGACGACCTCAGCACCCTCTGCACGGTGTTGAGTGCCCGCCTCGTCGCCGGTCCATCCGAGCTTTTCGAGCAGCTCAACGAGGGCCTGGCACGACTGGTGTCCGCCAGCCGCATCAATCTGACGGAGCGACTGGCGGCCGAGGAACGCTCGGTTTGGGAGCGAGAACCATTTGCCCTGCAGGATCTCGACGTCAAGAACGGTAGGGGAGGCCTGCGCACTCTCCACCGACTCGATTGGGATCGCCGGCGGTCCGAACTGCTCGGCGAGGAGCCGGAGGTCGGCATCGCTCCGGGCGAGATCCCGGTCCGCCGGACGCTGCTCGCCGTTCGCCAGGCCCTTCACGCCGTCCAGCGCCGGAGCGCCGACCGTTTCGCCCTCGACCTTCGACCGAGCATCGGGGCCTGGCTCGGCCGCGACCCGGTGGAAGTGGCGACCGAGGTCTATCGGGCCGCCCGCTTCGCCGATGGGAGGGCAGCAGCGAGATGGGGAAGGATCCGACCCGGTGGCGTCGACCCGATCGCCCACGCCGGGTTGGCGGTCGCCCGGTTTGTGAGATCGCGGTGGGCCCGTGGTGAGGCTGCCGCCACTCCACTGGCCTTCGCCCGGGCCGCGGTGGCATCC
This sequence comes from Acidimicrobiia bacterium, assembly GCA_035281305.1. Lineage (GTDB taxonomy): Bacteria > Actinomycetota > Acidimicrobiia > Spongiisociales > ZC4RG35 > DATEEG01. The sequence goes on from DATEEG010000266.1 coordinate 3,774, forward strand.
GACGCGGGTGGACGGCTGACGACCTGGGAGAGGGACTTCGCGGCGCGTTCGGGCCCTCCGGAGTGGACCGCGG
>DATEEG010000267.1:0-3143 GCA_035281305.1 Acidimicrobiia bacterium
CCCCGTCCCGGATGTCCTCGGGGTGACGGCGACCCCTCCGAAGGCCCACCCCACCCACCATCGAGTCGATGAGTCCACGCAGAGCCCATGCCCAATGCATCGCGTAGTAGCCGGTGACACCACCAATTCTCGAGACGGCCCAATAGAGGTCGCTTGGTTGGGCCGAACTTGCGATGACTTGCTCGTCGACCAGGACCGTGCCCCCGGCCCAAACCGGATCGCCCGGCTGCACCTCGGCCGGGCCCGACGGCGAAGACGGGCGTCGCCAGACCGCTGGAACACCGACTGAACGGCGCAAGGCTTGGGCAACTGCCTCGCGATAACTGGTCAACTCACCGACGATTCCCTCCGCGTAAGAGTTGTCCGAGACCGTAACCTCCACCCGGAGACTGTCTACCAGCGGCTTGGCCACCGCGGTCGGCAAGGGCGTCACCAGACCAATCCAATGACTCGACAGCTTTGGCGACAGCACCGGTACCGGGATGATCAACCTCCTCGGTAAACAAGCCTCCTGCGCGTATACCTGCATCATCTCTTGATACGTGAGCCGGTCAGGGCCACCAATCTCTCGGACATGACTTACCCCACCGGCCTCAGCGATGGCTTCGACCATGATGTCGAGCACGTCGGCCACTGCAATCGGCTGGCACCTGGTCCGCACCCAGGTCGGTGCAACCATCACTGGCAGCACTTCGGTGAGATAGCGCAACATCTCAAAGGACACTGAGCCAGATCCAATGATCACCGCTGCTCTCAACTCAGTGACCGGCGTGTCACCGTCAGAGAGAATCAAGCCGACCTCCTGACGGCTGGCCAGGTGCTTGCTCATCGACTCTCCCGAGCCGAGCCCGCCCAGGTAGACGATCCGCCGGAGTGAGGCTCGGTCGGCAGCGTCCCGAAAGGTCCGGGCGGCCGTGCGGTCCTGATCCGAAAAGTCGTGGCTTCCCTCTTCCATCGAGTGAATCAGATAGAACGCGGCGTCACATCCGCCAAGGGCCTGCTCGATGCTGGCCGAGTCCAGGACATCGCCTTTGACAATCTCCACCCGCTGGCGCCACGGTGCCTCGGATAGTCGGCGCGGGTCACGGGTGAAACACTTCAGCTCGTGGCCGGCGGCCAAGAGTCGAGGAATGAGACGCCTACCTATATAGCCCGTTGCCCCTGTAACGAGGATCCTCATGGCTTCATCACTGAAGCCCACCTGAGATAGTCACCCGGAAGGGAGTCACTGTTCGCCACACCAACGCTCGCCAGTAGACGGATGACCCTTCACACCGCCAGCGTCCCACCAAACACCTGCCAGGCAAGGGCGGACTTGGCAAGAAGACTGAGTAGCACGTAGGTGCCTTCACCGAATCGGTAATCGGCCCACGGCCCGACCTTCCTGTACTGGAGCACCATCACGATGGCGAAGACGTTGAAGAAGACGAAGAGAGAAACGAATATCCCATAGACGAAACCGGGTGGGCTGTTCGCGACGCCAGGCCCGACGAGATAGACGGCGATGGCAATCCAGGGGATCGCTCCGGCTAGGACACCGAACCAGTAGGCGGTCCAACTGACCGGTCGATCCGGGTTTTCGTACTTCTCCTGAAGCAGTCCAAACAGAATCATCGAAGCGTTCACTCCACCTATGGCGAGTAAAGCGGCGATATCGGCGATCCCGACCAGCATCGCGATCAATACGACCATCAACGAAGAGGACAGCGAGTACTCGATCCAACGGGCATAGTTCCTCTTCAAAAGGAGGTTCTTCTCGTACCAGCCGTAGACGCCGGGGGCGGCGATGATGAAGTGCGCAGCGGCCGATAGGAACAAGAAAACGGCTACACCCCAAGCAATGCTCACGTCGGCAATGTGCGTGACCTCGGGCGAGCCCGACCCCGGGGGCCCGGCCATGAAAGTGCCCACCACCGGGAGGGTGAAGTCATTGGCGAGGGCAAGAACGACAAAGGCTTGGATGGCGTGGAGAGCACCCATGCCCACGTTGTAAGCACGGAGCCGTCCAGTCCTGCCTTCAGGGAGCGAGGCCGCGGTAGTTGTCGGAGTCATGTTATGAATTCGTACCCAGGCGGTCATCCGGATGACCGATATCAGGCTGAAGTGCCTGCCAGGCTTGGGAGAGAAGCGCTCCACCCTGCGTCGATGACCCATTGAGGGCCTTCTGAAGGGCTGCGACGACGATGGACCCGTCCAACCCGTGCGCGGCCAACGATGAAGCCTGCCAGGCCAGCATGTCAGTGACAACACGGTCGTCTCCGGTGAGCAGCGCGCCTTCGATCGCGGAGAGCAGGAGATCGATCTCGTCCTCTATCCGCGTCGGAACCAGGCCATCCCTGTCAGCCATGAGCGCTGCCCCGGCATCGGCGATCACCGCCGCTCGGACCCTCACCAAGCTGGACAGTTCGCCAGGGAGCTCAGATGTCAGATTGAGGGCAGTTGGAGTGGTCCTGACCCACTCAGCGACGACAGCGGACGTCTGACGCAAAGAGCCCACCCAGGCATCAGCTCCTACCGACCCGGCCCAGATGCCGGCGGGGCCGAAAGCCTTGCCGCCGACGACCACAGGGACGCCGACCTCATGAGCGGCTTTGATCACGCTGCGAGCACCCATGAGATGGGTGGTCATCGCGCAGGAGAGGACTACGGCGCTAGGAGGCTCGGTCACGAGGAACTCACCCAGGTCTGCCCCCGGAACATTGGCGCCGAGAAATGTCGTCCGATAACCCGAATAGAGAAGGTGGGAGGCCGCAGCCCGGGCCGGAAGTGAGTGATCGTCGCCCTCCGCCGTGGCCACGACGACCAAGGGGGCTCCGGGGGGCTGGTCGAGGGTACCGCTCAGGAGCGAGATCACCGTTTCGATCGCCGCGGTGGCGGCATGCTCCTCGGCCACGAGATAGTCGCCTTGCTCCCAACGCTTTCCAACCGACCCCGCGATCGGAATGAGGTAATCAAAGAGCAAGGAGTCGAACGAGACGCCGCCCTCCATCATTTCCGCCGCCATGCGGTAAAGGCCGCCGGCATCACCAGCGACCGCAGCCGAGGTGAGCGCCAGCTCGATCGGGTTGAAAGTTGACGCTGTCATCTCCGCAGGTCCGGTCGCCGAACTCCCGGCACGATGTTCCAGATTCTATGTGGTCCAA
>DATEEG010000268.1:0-9373 GCA_035281305.1 Acidimicrobiia bacterium
CTCTTCGCCTGATTCTTCTCGCTTGCCCGTCTAAGCGACCCAATCCGTTCCCGACTCACCCACCACTCACAAAGCAACCACCGCCGAGTTAGTCGAACAGTGTTGGCCTGAAGAGGCGGTCGTGGGTTTGGATGGCGTAGCGGTCGGTCATGCCTGCCACGAAATCGATCGCGGCGGTCACCGGTTCGGAACCTTCGACCGTGGTGCCTTCCGGCACCTCGTCCGGGTGATGGATGAAGTAGTCGATCAGGTTGGAGATCACGGTGATCGCCCTCTGTTTCTGCTCCTCGGCCTCGGGTCGCAAATAGACGTTGTCGAACATGAACTGACGGAGGTCGTGCATCACGGCCATCGTTTCGGCATCCATACCGACGCTTCCACTGGCAACCGTGTGGTCGATCACTGCCCTGATCATCTGATTGATCCAGTCCCTGCTGGTAGATCCGAATCGTCTGAGGGCCGCTGACGGCACGTCCGAAAGCCCGAGGATTCCGGCCCGGATGGCGTCGGCCACGTCATGAGTCAGATAGGCGATCCGATCGGCGTACCGGCACAGATACCCCTCCGGGGTCGAGGGAGGCGGATCCACCCGCCAGGAATGCGCCCGGATGCCGTCGATGACCTCGAAGGTCAGGTTTTGTGGTTCCAGGACCGAAAGGACTCGAACGCTATGGGCCGAGTGCAGCCAGTCATGTCCTACGTACGGGGTCAGGGCTTCCTCGCCGGTGTGGCCGAACGGAGAATGACCGACGTCGTGACCGAGACAGATCGCCTCGGTCAACTCTTCGTTGAGGCCGAGCGCCACCGCCATCGATCTCCCGATCTGGGTCACCTGGAGAGTGTGCGTGAGGCGGGTTACGAAATGATCGCCTTCGGGGTTGATGAACACCTGGGTCTTGTGCTTCAAGCGCCGGAAGGCCTTGGTGTGGACGATGCGGTCGCGATCCCGCTCGAATGCGGTCCGATACTCGTCGGGTTCCTCCGGAACCTCCCTTCCCCTGCTGTCGGCCGATCGAGTGCCGGCCGGAGCGAGGAGATCGTTTTCAAGACGCTCCCGTTCGATCCTTTGTCGCCGTAGAAAATCGCCCATGCTCCACGCTCACACGTACCGTTGCCGAATCTTCGAACTGAGCCAGTCCATCGCCGAAACCACTATCGCAATCGCCAGGATCTGGGCGGCTGCAGCCCGATAGTTGAGCAGGTTGATGTTTTGCTGGAGCAGGAATCCGATTCCGCCACCCCCGACGAAACCGATAATGGTGGACATGCGGACATTGATGTCCCAGCGGTACATGGTGAACGAAATGTAGGGCGGAATGATCTGGGGGACGACTGCATACACGACCGTCTGGAGGCGATTGGCCCCGGTCGCGCGAACCGCTTCGAGAGGCCCCGTCGAGATGCTCTCGACCTGCTCGGAATACAGCTTGGCCAGGGCGGCGATCGTGTGAAGGCCCAGAGCCAGGGCACCGGCGAAGGGACCGATGCCCACCCAGACCACGAACACGATGGCCATGATCAATGGCTCGATTGCCCTGAGCACGTTGAAGACCGTCCTGGTCACGTAGTAAGTGCCGAGGCCCACATTCACAGCGTCTTTCCGGAATGATCGAAGGGCGAGCAGCAGCCCCACGAGGCCTCCGATCGCGAGCGGGATCCAGGTAGTCCTGACAGCATCGGTCCATTCGTAGAACCAGGCGATTCCCCGGGCGACCAGCACAGCCAGCAGGGCGCCGGCCAACACCGCAACGGGGATGTTGATCATGCGCACCAGGCGTTGAGGGAGGTGACGGCGCATGCTGTGGCCCAGACGGTTCGAAGTCATGACGAGCGCGCCGGCCCCGAACAGAGCGGCGATGACGATCACGCCGAACTCCAGCAGCTCGCCCACAGTCGCAAAGAATTGAGGTATGAAACCGAACACTCCGAGGTAGGGGCGTGCCCAGTTGCCGGCGACTTGCAGCAGATCCGAGGCGAGATAGAGGGCGACGACGACGAGCAGTACCGAAGCCAGAAGCAGGAGTGCCCGAAGCGCTCGCTGGCCCGACGTCGGCCGATCGACTTCCTCGGCCGGGAGAGCTATTCGGACGAATCGAAAGACGATGAGCGGCGTCGCCACCAGAGCGACCAGGGCAAAAAGCGAGTTCTCGGTGAGCATCCCGGCGACCGCTGAAGCTCCCCGAGCCGCCAGGACCCCGCCGGCCACGCCAAGCGGCGCAGCGATGAGACCCATCGCCACGTTGGTGAGGGGGCTCGTGATGGTCTCCATCAGGTTGCGAGCAGCGAAGAACGAGAGCGGAACTGCCAACACGGTGGCAAAGGTCGTCGCCACCAGGGCCATGAACACTGTCTCGATGATCTTTTCCAGAGTGTCCCGGGCCGTCGTCGTGAACCGAGGGCTGCCGACGGCTTCACTGCTGATTGCGCGAATGGTTTGGACGTTGTCGTCGGGCCGATTGGGCAGCCGAACGACCGCCGAGAAGTTGCCATCGGAGTCGGATCGAACGTCGGCCAGCCGCAATTCGACGGCCGAGCCCGGGACGAATGAGAGGCGTACCAACTGGTTGGCCGAGAAGCCGAAGCCTTCGATGGTTACCTGGGCTCGGGGCTCAGCGCAGGGGGGGTTCATCGTCAGGGATCGGCCGTTATCGGCGGGGGGAACCGGGGATCCTTCCTCCTGGCACGGGACCAGCACCGGCAAGTCGGTGATGGTGTCCTCACGGTCGTATTCGATGAGTTCGGGCCGTGCCAGGGATCGCAGGATGCGGACGAGACCCTCGCGACGGGGTTCGGAACGGATCTGGTCGAGATTGACCTCGGTCTCGGCGAATCCGTAAGCGAACACTACGAAAGCGGCGACGATGGCCAGTCCAATCCACCATGTGCGCTTACCTCCGGTGGGATCACCCAACCCGTTCAGCCTCCTGCCCGTAGATGTCCTTGAACCGGGCGTCGTCGATTTCTTGGGGAGCGCCATCGAACACAAGCTCCCCTTGATTGAGGGCGATGGCGCGGTCGGCATACCTGTGAACGAGATCGAGGAAATGGAGGCTGCACAGAATCGTCACCTCGTCCTCGTCGTTGATCAGTTCGAGGTACTGCATGATCGAGTGCGCCAGGACCGGGTCGAGGCTCGCGACAGGTTCGTCGGCCAGGATCATCTGCGGGTCCTGCATCATGGCCCGGGCGATTCCGACCCGCTGTTGTTGCCCCCCCGACAGCTCGTCAGCCCGGGCTCGGGCCTTCTCGCTGAGACCCACTCGTTCAAGTTGGGCCCTGGCCTTGGCTACGTCGGCGCGGGAAAATCGATTCACGATCGCCAGCGCAGGATTCACATAGCCGAGCCTTCCCGCCAGGACATTGGTGATCACCTTCGAGCGGTGAACGAGGTTGAAATGTTGAAAGACCATGCCGATCCGACGCCGGATCAAGCGCAAGTCCTCCTGGGTGGCAGCGGTCACTTCCTCCCCGTTCCAGAGAACGCGTCCAGAGGTGGGTTCGACCAGACGGTTGATGCACCGCAGCAGAGTTGACTTGCCCGATCCGGAGAGGCCGATGATGGCGAGGAACTGCCCGTCGGGAACCTCGAAGGACACGTCTCTCAGAGCGACGGTCCCGTCGTCGTAGACCTTGGTGAGATTTTCAACCCGGAGCATTGGTCAAATGACCGATCAGTTCGGGCTGCAAGCCTCGAGTCCGGGGGCAGTGCCCGCTGGACTCGAGGCTGGCAGCTTCTTTCCCTAGATGTTGTCCAGGCTGATGCCGACCAAATCGACGATCGTTCGCAGACCGTCGTACTCGGCGTCGTCAGCCGGACTGATCCCGGTCCATCCATAGAAGTCCTGGTTGCCGATCGATTCCTCCCACTCGGGGGTCTCGGCGAAAGCGACCAGGGCATCTTCGATTTGAGCCCGAATGTCAGCTGGGAAATCGGGGCCGAAGGACAGAGTGTCGTTGGGGATCCCCTGGGTGATGGCGAGAATCCGCACCTGCTGGACGATGTCGGGAGCCTCGGCCCGGGCCGACGCCCGGGCGTCGAGCACCCGGTAGTCGCCACACCAAAGCTGATCCTCCGCCGTCACCGCACACTCCGACACGAGATCCTCGGGAATGTCGGGCTCATCTCCTTCGGTCCAATTTCCTTCGGGCAGCAAAGGCGGGCTGTAGAAGGTGGTCGCGAAATCAGCGTCGCCCCGATAAACCGCCAAAGCAGCTTGGGGATGTCCGCCGGCTTCGACGGTCGCACCGGGTTCGACTCCGGCCTCCTGAAGTTCCAGCAGAGGAACCATGTAGCCAGAGGTCGATCCCGGATCCGGGTAGGCCCAGCTGAGACCTGCCAGGTCATCGAGCGAATCGATCTCGGAGTCGCGTTGGACGAGGAACTGTGCCCAGTAGACGTCGAAGCCGAAACGAACTGCCTTGAAGCCGACGTCAACGCCGCACAGGTTGGCGGCCAGCACGTAACCGAGACCTGGAATGAAGCCCATGGTCCGGTCAGGAGCCGCACACATCTCCTCGATGGTGGCGGCATAGGACGTCGGCACCGAAACCTCGAAGACCAGGCCCGTGGCCTCTTCGAGAGCCGCCTTCATCACCTCGCCGCCGGAGACGATGACTTCCGCCTCGACCGAAGGTACAAACAGCACCTGAATCGGGTTGTCGGCCGTGCCGAGTTCAGGCTCGGCGGCGGAGGTCGTCGTGGTCTCGGCGGCCGTGGTGGTGGTGGGAGGGGCGGTGGTGGTGGTGGCCGCGGTCGTATCGGCCCCCGAGCCACCACAGGCGGCCAGAACCAGCGACAGAACCATCAGAGTTGTCCATCTGCGTCTCATCAGTCTTCTCCCTTGGTGTGTTTTAGGACAGACCGGGCGAACCCGGTCCGCCGGGTCACCATACCCCTGCTGACCGATCCGGACACCTGTCCGTCAGTCCGCAAATTTGGCGGGTCGTCTCCACCGAATTCGCAATTCACCCGACCCTGTCGACCTCTCTTACAAACTGCTCCCAATCGGCGATGTCAACGGCACCTGAGACAGGATGGTTCCAGGGCCGGACGAATCGACAGATCGTGGCGTCGGGCCGATTTCTCACGAGGGATTCGATGACATGGGGGCCGTCGTCGAGGTAGAAGTCGCACGCCACTTTCCACTTGGAATCCCTGATGTGGACTTCCGAGGTGGGTATGCGGTGCTGGGCAATCCAGGCAAACGTGTCGTGAATAGCCCATTTCGGCTTGGTGGTGATGATGACTATCTCGTGCTTCTTGCTGAGGCCCTTGAGGGCGTCGACAGCCCCCGGGTAGGTATCGAGGTGCCTGAAGAGGGTGTGCCCGTCGTGGTCTCGCGCCCATGCCCAGAACTCACCCATGTCCTCGAAGTGGGTGAGGCTGGGTATTGCATCCCAGGCTTTGACCGCGTCGGTTGGCAGCTTTGATCCGTACTCCAGGTTGTAACGCCTGATCCACCCCGCGTTGAAGTCAGCGACAACCCCGTCGAGATCGATGCCTAACCGCACACTCGTGAGGGTACGAGAGTGGCGAGGAAGAGGTCGGAGGTCGGAAGGCGGAAGTCGGAAGTCGGAACGCAGAAGTCGGAAGGCGGAAGTCGGAAGACGGGATCGGGCTTACGGCTTCCGTCTGACGACTTCCGACCCCTAGTGGGTTTGCACCGAGTTCACTATTTCCGGGGCTCTACGCCCCAGGAGCCAACCGGCGAGAAACAGAGATCCGATGTACAACACCGAACCCCAGACCGCTGCGAACAGGGTCGTCACCAGCGGCGACAGAACCTGACCGAAGCTGATGGTGAGAACCACTGCCACCGAGGGCGGCACCATCAGCAACCCGATCATCAGGAACGAGATCATCTGCGCCACCAATGCCAGGCAGCCCTGTTCGGACGCCTGGGCGAAGACATCGGTGCCCTCCCGCGGCAACCGCAGGGGGCTGAGGACTGACACCAGGTTGCCGACCGCGAGTTGACTGCCAATGGCGGCGACGGCAAGCCCGGGGACGAGCCCCAACACATCCCAGCTGTTGGCGAACGTGGCGAGCAGGATGGCCAGAAACGCAGTCTCGATCGACAACCCCACCACTATCGCCATGTTCTTCCCATGCAGCAGGTGGCGGGGTTTGATCGGCAGAGCGAACAGGTAGCTGGCGGCGTTACGTTCCCATCCGAACTGGTTGAGCGCGATGGGGAGACCCACGAAAAGCACCATTGCCGGGGCGAGCAGGGGTAGCCAGGTCGAATTCCGGAACTGGGCCATGGATTCGGTGCCGACGACCAGCACGGCCACGGCCAGACCGACGAAGATCACGGTCCCGGTCCAGACCAGCCGCTGCCTCGGGTCCCGGATGTAAAACTTGAGCTCTTTGCGAGCGAGCACCCAGCGAGGTCCCCACAGGCCCCGCTCGGCCATCCCTCTTCGGTGGCGGGCCCGGTCGGGCCGGGGGGAATGATCGGGAGTGACCAGCATCCAGGACAAGAGCCTTCCCCAGGCATTGCCCATGATCCCTACCCAGGCGCCGGCGGCGGCGAGCATCGCCAAAGAGGCCCCCCAATTGCCGGCCTGCGCTTCGACCACGGCTCTCTGCGCGGCCACTGGCGGGAGCAGGGCTGCCCAATCGGTGATCTGGTAGGCCGCCAGGGCACCCTCCACTCCGATCCGATCCACTTCCCCGTTGACGAGCTGGTACCCGCCGAAGGTGACCAGGCCGATTCCCACCACGACCAGAACTGCCAGATCACGTCCCCTGCGGCTGCGGAGCAATGCCGAGATGACACCAGTGAAGAGGTGGGAGGCCACCGCCATCTGAGCGATGAAGATCACTCCTGCCAACAGTGCGATGAGCCGGGCCCATCCGTCCTGGAGCCAGACGTTGGATCCGACCAGGACGGTCGGCACCACCACCGACGGTCCGATCAATGAGGCGATCGCCAAGCCCAACAGGAGGCGGGGCCGGGGGATGGGGAACACAGCGAGCTGAGCCGGGTCGAGCGTTTCGTCGAGAGGGAAGATCACAACCGGGAGCGCCACCCACCCGATGAAGAAGCCGAGCGCTACCCACATCGAGAACTCGCCGGCCTGATGGGGGGAAAGGAGGCCATGTTGGCTGATGAATCCCGAGGCCAGCCGCCAGGAGATCCATCCCATCGCCGTGATTACGGCAGGGAGGCCGATCCGGCGTTGCCAATCCTTTTTGAGTCCATTCCAGGTGAGTAGGAACTTCAGCCGGGCGAGTTCTGCAACCACGCAAGTCCTTCAGTGCTGGTGCCACCGCCGACCGCGAGGATGAATGCGTCCTCGACCGTGTCGACCCCGAGGCGCTCACACAAACCCTGCGGGGTTTCCTCGACGACCATGGCACCCCGCTGCATGATTCCGATCCTGGTGCACAGCCGCTCGACGAGGTACATCTCATGTGATGAGAAGACGATCGTCGCCCCCTGAGCGGTGTAACGCCGGAGCAAGTCCTGGATGAGGCGAGCGGAGACCGGATCGACTCCCTCGAACGGCTCGTCCAGAAACAGGACCGGGGGCCTGTGGATGATGGCCGCGGCGAGCGCAACCTTCTTTCGCATCCCTCTCGAATAGTCGCCGACCAATTTCCCGGCGGCTTCCGAGAGATCCAGCAGCTCGAGGAGCTCGACCCGTCGGGCGACGGCATCCTCGCGATCGAGACCGTGCATGGCCGACGTGAAGTCCAGCAACTCGGAGCCGGTCAGGCGCTCATACAGATTGAACTCCTCGGGAAGCACGCCGATCCGCTTCTTCACTTCGAGGGGCTGCTTCCAAGTCTCAAACTCGCCGATCCCAGCGGTCCCTTCGTTGGGTCGTAGCAAGCCGACGATCATTCTGATCGTGGTGGTCTTGCCCGCTCCGTTTTGGCCGAGGAGCCCGTAGAACTCACCCGGTTGAATAGCCAGGTCGATCTTGTCGACCGCAGTTTCTTTCCCGAATCGACGCACGAGCCCCTTGGCCCAGACTGCGGGAGGTAGCGGAAGCCCGCCCTCCGCAATGGGTTCTGGATCGAGGGCAAGTTGGGCGTCGTCGGACGAGGCAGTCATCAGGCTCACGGGTGTGTATCGGCGGAAGAAACCCAAGAGTGAACCCTAGGTAAGCCAGGGGCGGAAGACGGAAGACGGAAGCCAAAGGCAGCCTTACAGCATGTCCCTCGCATGTCGTACCCTTGGGGGGCGATGGCCCCTTCCGTTTCGTCCGTCTTCCGACTTCCGTCTTCCGACTGATGCCCTACCAGGCTCTTTATCGCAAATACCGGCCCCAGTCCTTCGAAGACATAGTTGGACAGGGCCACGTCACCTCGACCCTGGCCCGGGAGGTCTCCGAGGGCCGGGTAGCCCACGCCTACCTGTTCGCCGGGCCTCGCGGCACCGGCAAGACCACGACCGCCCGGATCCTGGCCAAGGCCCTCAATTGTGATAACCGGGCGCCCAATGGCTCCCCGGACAATGTTTGCGAGTCGTGCATTGCCATCACCGAGGGCAGTTCGCTCGACGTGATGGAACTGGATGCGGCATCCCACAACTCCGTCGAGGACATCCGCGACATGCGACTCAGCGTCACCACCGTCGCGTCGTCGGCCAACGCCCGGCGTGTGTACATCCTCGATGAAGCCCACATGCTCTCCAAGGCCGCCGGCAATGCATTGTTGAAGACGCTCGAGGAGCCGCCCGAACACGTCATCTTCGTTCTGGCGACTACGGAGCCCTACAAGCTTCTCGACACGATTCGGAGCCGGACGCAAAGGTTCGACTTCCACCCTGTGGGAGTCGAGGCCCTGGCAGCCCATCTTGGCCGACTCGCCGATGCCGAGGGTTACAAGGCAGACGCCCAGGCCCTCGTAGCCGTGGCGAGGCATTCCGGTGGCTCCGCCCGCGATGCGCTTTCCCTCCTCGAGCAGGTTGCCGCTCTCGGCGCGGGGACTGTCGACGTCGCCGGGGTGCACCGAACCCTGGGTATGGCCGACTCCGAGGTCTATACCAGGCTGGCCGAGGCCATTGCCGGCGGCGATGCCCGCGCGGCCCTCGAGTTGGTAGCCGAGATGTCCTCGCGGGGAATCGACCTGCGTCGCTTCATCGGCGAGGCGATCGGGTTCTTCCGAGGCGTGTTCCTTGCCCATTATTCGCCCAACCTGGCCGAAGTGGTGGACGAGCCGTCCGAGGTTCTCGAAGGGTGGAAGAAAGCTTCGTCCCGGATCGGTCCGGCTGACGTGCTTCGTGCCGTCGACCTTCTCGGCGAGGCGTTGGTCAAGCTCCGGGAAGGCCGTGAGGAGCGACTGATGGTCGAACTGGCGATGATCAGACTGACCCGTCCCGAGACTGCTTCCGACCCCGATGCCCTGTTGGCCCGATTG
>DATEEG010000269.1:0-2915 GCA_035281305.1 Acidimicrobiia bacterium
GTCCTTCATCCCGACCAGGTGTTGCATGGCCCCCGATATTCCGGCAGCGATGTAGATGTCGGGTTTCACCGTCTTACCGGTCTGCCCCACCTGTTTGGCGTAAGGGACCCACCCTGAGTCGACGATGGCCCTCGTGGCGCCGGTGGCCGCGCCGAGCAGCTTTCCGAGTCGCTCGATCAACTGGTAGTTGTCGGCCGTCCCCAACCCGCGACCGCCCGAGACGATGATCGCGGCCTCTTCCAGCTTGGGCCCTTCCCGCTCCTCGACGTGCGTCCCGGTGATCCTGGCCGCGGCCCGGCCTACATCGGGAATGTCCAGCTTCTCTACCGCCGGCGTGGATCCCGATGCCGCCGGTGCTGCCGTGAAGGACTTCGGTCTGACCACGACGATGTATGGAGCCGGACCGGTGAAGGCGGCGGTGGCCAACTGGGTTCCACCGAAGATTTCGTGGGTGGTCGAGGCCCTGCCGCCGGCGAGGTCAATGTCGATCGCGTTGGCGATCACACCGGCCCCGAGCCGGGCTCCGAGGCGGCCGGCGACATCGCGGTCGTCGTAGGCTTGCCCGAAGAGGATGAGGTCGGGCGCTGAGCCGGACACCAGATCGGACAGCACCCGGGCAACCGGGGCGCCCGCCAGGCTGTCACCGGGGTCGATGTGGACGACCCTGGACACTCCGAACTCACCGAGCCGGGCGAACGCTGAATCTGATCCTGCGCCGACGTAGATGGCGGTGACGTCGCCCAGATCGCGAGCCTTGGTCAGGAGCTCGAGGCCAATCGACGACGGACCTCCGTCGACCTCACGAACGAAGACCCATACGTTCGCCATCAGATCACTTTCTTCTGGGTCAGCAGCTCGACGATCTTGAGGTGGCCCTCACCATCGTCCTCGATCTTGGCGCCGGCTGATCGGGCCGGTGCTTGCGAGATCGCGGCCACGATCTGGCCCACGGCTGGGTCTACCCCGAGTTCAGCCAGGGTGGGATTCTCGACCGGCTTCTTCTTGGCATCCATGATTCCCTTGAAGGTCGGATAGCGCGGCTCGACGATTCCGGCGGTGACGGAAACGACCGCGGGGAGCGATGCCTCGACCACCTCGTACCCCGTGGTGGTCTGACGATGAATCGTGACTTTTCCGTCACCGACTTCGATGTGGGTGGCATAGGTGAGAGCGGGAACGTCGAGCAGTTCGGCCACCATCTGCGGAACCACACCCGAATAGCCGTCAGTTGATTCGGTCCCGGCAATCACCAGGTCGAAACCTTCCCGAGCAATCGCTGCGGCCAGGACCCTCGCGGTGAGAAGGGCGTCGGAGCCACGCAATCCGGAATCGTCGACCACCACCGCTTTGGCGGCTCCCATCGCCAGGGCCTGACGGATTCCCTGCATGCTTCCGGCCGGCCCCATCGAAACCAGGGTCACAGTCCCCTCGTTGGCTTGCGCCAGTTGCAGGCCCATCTCGACCCCGTAGCGGTCGGTGTCGTCGAGGACCTGCTCGGTGGGACGGATCAGCCAGTGAGTGTCCGGTTCCAGGCGGTACGGGGTAGCCGGATCCGGAATCTGCTTGGCCAGCACCACTACCTGCATGCGGGGGATCGTAACCGGGCCCCCCTTGGTGCCGACAATCGGGTGCCGAACGTGGGGGCCGCGACCGCTGGCATGATGCAGACCGTGTCGATCGTCCTCGCCCTCCTCGCCTCCCTCACCTGGGGCGCGGCCGATTTTCTAGGAGGGATGATGGGCAGGCGCGTTCCCACGACCCTGGTGGTCCTTTGGTCACAGTCGGTGGGAACGATCCTTGGGGTCGTCGCCGCGCTCGTGTTCCCGGCCGATCAAGTTCACTTCTCGGACCTGCTCTGGGGCTTCTTGGCCGGAGCGGCTGGTACGGCCGGCCTCTACTTTCTCTATGAGGCGCTCGCCCGGGGGAGGATGGCAGTCGCCTCTCCGGCCGCCGCCCTCGTCGGTGCGGTGCTTCCTATGGGGATCGGATTTGCAATAGGTGAGCGGCCGCTTCCCGTGCAGTGGATCGGGATTCTTCTCGCATTGCCGGCGATCTGGCTGGTCGCTCAGGTCGGGAATTTCGCGGGCTTCAACGGCTTGGTCTACGGGTTGATTGCCGGAGCCGGCTTCGGCTCGTTCTTCGCCGCGATCACTCGCAGCGGAGAAGGATCGGGCTTCTGGCCACTGGTGGCAGCCCGGATGATGCAGGTGACTTTGATGTTGGTGTTCGCCCGGAAGCAGAGACTCGGGCTCCCGCCACCAGGAACCCGGCTGCCTATTGCCGCCGTCGGTGCGGGCGACATGCTTGCGAATGTCTTCGTGCTGCTCGCGGCTCGGTCCGGCCTTCTGACGCTGACCGCGGTGCTGACCTCTCTCTATCCGGCGATCACCGTTCTCATGGCGGTGTGGATCCTCTCGGAGCCGATCGGTCGTCGCCAGAAAGTCGGACTGGTCCTGGCCCTGGTGGCAGTTGCTTTGATCGCGGTCTGATTGGGCTCACGCAGCGTCGTAAACGCTCCCGGCGCGATCTCCGGCAGATTCGGAGACGAGCTCGGTCAGACTGCTGCATCCAAGGGGGTGTTTTCTGTCTCACCTGGGATTCATACTGCGAACATACGTTCGATGATTGGGGTGTGGGTTGGGAACGCTGCCGGAGAAGTTGGAACTATTGGAACCGGGTCCCGTGTTGGCCGCCTTCCTCGCCACTTTGACCAATCAGGATCTTTCGGGCTTTGACCGGATCAGGGTGTTGCAGGCCCATCAGCGGTTGGTTTCGCATTTCCAGGCCCAGGTTTGCGAGTCGATGGCCTCTATCTCCCGCCTGATGAACCAGATCGACGCCGATCCGGAGATCGCATATGAGTCGGCGGCGGCTGAGATCGGAGCGGCTTTGCGTCTGACCCGCCGGGCGGCCGA
>DATEEG010000270.1:0-4512 GCA_035281305.1 Acidimicrobiia bacterium
CACTCCGACCAGCAGAGCGATCACGAACGCCGCGACCGACAGTTCGATGGTCATCGGCATGCGCTCGATGAGCATTTGCGACACCGGGCGGGAGAATCTGATCGAATCACCGAGGTCGAACTGGACCAGGTTCCCCAGGAAGATCCCGAGTTGGACAGGAACCGGCTCGTTCAGTCCATTGGCGGCGTTGAACGCCTCACATGCCGCCGGCGTTGCCCTCTCCCCAAGCATCGCCTTGCAGGGATCGCCGGGAATCGACCGGACCAAAAGAAACACCACCACCACGATGCCCAGGAGCACCGGGACGGTGTAGAGGAGTCGACGAACTAAGAAGCTGACCATCTGAGGTTCGAGAAGGGGGCGCCCGGACGAATCCGGGCGCCCCCTCTCAAATCACCCGATCAGCCTTCAACATTCATCAGGCTGTTCCACAGGTAGCCGTAGTACTCGAAAGCACCGGTGTTACCGACATGGAGGGGGTTGGACGCATCGATGCCCAATGCCCATGAGGCAACGACGTCATTGGCGTCGAATTCGCTTCCGTCGTGGAAGGTGACACCCTCACGAAGGGTGCAAACCCACACGGTCGCATCCTCATTCGGCGTGCACTCGGTGGCCAGTTTGGGCTTGATCCCGCCTTCGAGGTCGTAACCCAGGAGCGGCTCCACGACCTGTTGGCAGGCCGAGAGTGATTCACCATCGGTCTCGTCGGCGCAGAACATGCTGATGGGTTCGGCGTTCTGAACGAACACCAGAGTGTCCTTGCCGGGGTTCATCAACTCGAACTGCGGGGCACCGAACACCGGGCTCACGGCACCCTCGAGGGTCGCAAGCGCCGCGTCGGCCGATGCGCCGTGGGCGATCGGAACCATGGGCACATTCGCCTTGATGGCGTTGTTGGCCGCTTCGTAGAGCGGGGCTGCCTCGGCCGGGTCACCAAGGGATCCAGCCTCGACCAGGTTGTCGTAGATGTCGGGATAGACAGCTCCGAACTGGGGGTTGCCCTCACCGAAGTGGTAGTCGAGGAAGTTGGTCACGTGCGGGTAGTCAGCACCCCAGCCCAGGAGGTACATCCCGTAGTCGCCGTTGCCTGACACGTCGATGAACTCACCCGACTCAACCACCTGCACCGTGGCGTTGATGCCAAGGTTGTCGGACAGCTGCTGGGCGATTTCATTGGCGACCGCGCCGGGCTCCGGGAGGTACACCCGGAAGACGTCGCGGTAGTAGATGGTGACGTCGAAGCCCTCGGCTCCGGCATCAGCCAGCAGCTGGCTGGCAGCTTCAGGGTCGAACTCGTACCAGTCTTCGCCATTGCAGGCGTTCTCGATCGAGCACGGCGTGAAGTGGCTCGCGACCTCTGACCCCGGCGGGTAGAAGTTGTCCACGATCTGCTGACGGTTGATTCCCATCGCGATCGCCTGACGAACCTCGAGCTGATCGAACGGGGGGGTGTTGGTAGACATACCCAGGTAGAACACATTCGGGTTCAGGTTCGGGAGCAGGGC
Source organism: Acidimicrobiia bacterium (assembly GCA_035281305.1). GTDB lineage: Bacteria > Actinomycetota > Acidimicrobiia > Spongiisociales > ZC4RG35 > DATEEG01. The sequence continues at coordinate 1,509 of DATEEG010000270.1, forward strand.
CAGATTGGCATCGCCCTCCACGCTGGAGATGTCGGCCGTGGCCAGGTTGGTGACGTAGTCGGCATTGCCGGATTGGAGTTCGAGCAGCCGGGCCGCGCTCTCCGTCGCCCACCGGAAGACCAACGTCTGGAAAGCCGGGACGTCGCCCCAGTAGTCCTGGTTGGCCTGATAGACGATGTCCGAGCCCCGGTTCCAGGCCTCGAGGACGAACGGTCCCGTACCAATCGGATTGTCGAGCGGGGCGCCGCCGGTGGCTTCGAGATGCTCGGCCGGTTGGATTCCAAACGGGGTGAACGCCACGATCTGGGGGAACGCCGGTGCCGGCGAACACAGTGTGAAGGTCACCTCGAGCGGCCCGGTGGCTTCGATCGAGCTGATCTTGCCGCCGTAGTCACAGTCGGGAGCAGCAACCGCCATGCCCTCGAACTCGGGCGCTGCTTCCGTCGTAGTTGTCTCTTCTGCTTCGGTGGTGGTAGTGGTTTCTTCGGTAGCTGCTGTGGTGGTCGTTTCTGCCGTGGTTCCACAAGCAGCCGCGACCAGCGCTAATACAGCGAGTAGCGCCAGCCATCGCATTCGGGTCATCAGAATTGCCTCCTTAAGGAGCGGCCCTTTGGCCGCAAGTCAACGGTACTTGCCCGAATCAGGCACTGCATGTCCCCGGCCCAGGATTTGGCAGGGGGTTCGGGGCGCTGCCCGACCGGGTCGAATACAGGGAATCCCGGATTCGGGGCTACATGTTGCGGCGGTATTTGCCGCCGACGTCGTAGAGGGCGGTCGTGATTTGGCCGAGGGTGGCGACCTTGGCGGTCTCCATCAGGGTCTGGAAGATGTTGCCGTTTTCGACCGCTGATTGCTGGAGGGCGTGCAGGGCCGGCGGGCTCATCTCGGCGTTGTGCGTCTTGTACCGGGCGAGTTCGGCCAGGCGGCGCTGCTTGTCGGCTTCGGTGGATCGGATCAACTGTTTGGCGGTTTCGATCGGTGAACCCTCAGTCGAGAGGTACGTGTTGACGCCCACGATCGGGTATTCGCCGGATTCCTTGCGGCGTTCGTAGTACAGGGACTCCTCCTGGATCCGGGTCCGCTGATACTGGCGCTCCATCGCTCCGAGCACCCCGCCCCGGGACGAGATCCGGTCGAACTCTTCGAGGACTGCTCTTTCCACCAGGTCGGTCAGGTATTCGATGACGAAGGACCCCTGGAGTGGGTTTTCGTTCTTGGCGAGACCGAGTTCGCGGTTGATGATCAACTGGATTGCGACCGCCCTCCGTACCGAGTCTTCGCTGGGGGTGGTTATCGCCTCGTCGTAGGCGTTGGTGTGGAGGCTGTTGGTGTTGTCGTAGATGGCATAAAGGGCCTGCAGAGTCGTACGGATGTCGTTGAAGGAGATCTCCTGGGCGTGGAGGGAGCGTCCCGAGGTCTGGATGTGGTACTTGAGTTTCTGGCTTCGTTCATTGCCGCCGTACTTGTACTTGATCGCCTTGGCCCAAATCCGCCGGGCCACCCGGCCGATCACCGCGTACTCGGGGTCGATCCCGTTGGAGAAGAAGAATGAGAAGTTGGGTGCGAAGTCGTCGATCGCCATTCCCCGGGCCAGGTAGTACTCGACATAGGTGAACCCGTTGGCGAGGGTGAAAGCGAGCTGGCTGATCGGGTTGGCCCCCGCTTCGGCCATGTGATAGCCCGAGATCGACACCGAGTAGAAGTTGTCGACGTCGTTGTCTACGAAGAACTGCTGGAGGTCGCCCATCATCCGCAACGAGAATTCGGTCGAGAAGATGCAGGTGTTCTGGGCCTGGTCCTCTTTGAGGATGTCGGCCTGGACGGTGCCTCTGACCCTTTGCAAAGTCTCGGACCGGAGCTGTCGATAAGTGTCGGGATCGAGCACCTGGTCGCCGGTGACTCCGAGCAGCATGAGCCCGAGGCCGTCGTGGCCCTCGGGCAGCTCGCCCTCGTAGGCGGGACGGGGCCGGTTGCCGAGGATGTCGGTTATTCGGGCCTGAACTTCGCTTTCGAGGCCGTTGGCGATGATGTGCTTCTCACACGCCTGGTCTATCGCCGCGTTCAGGAAGAAGGCCAGGATGGTCGGGGCAGGACCGTTGATGGTCATCGAGACTGAGGTGGCCGGGTCGTTGAGATCGAAACCGGAATACAGCTTCTTGGCGTCGTCGAGAGTCGCCACCGAAACGCCCGAGTTACCGACCTTGCCATAGACGTCGGGTCGCGCGTGGGGGTCTTCGCCGTAGAGGGTCACCGAGTCGAAAGCGGTCGAGAGGCGCTTGGCCTTGGAACCAGACGCCAGATAGTGGAAACGACGGTTGGTCTGCTCGGGAGGGCCTTCGCCGGCGAACATCCTGGTCGGGTCCTCCTCGGTCCGCTTGAAGGGATAGATGCCGGCCGTGAACGGGAACTCACCCGGCAGGTTCTCCTGCAGCGACCAGGACAGCCGGTCCCCCCAACCTCTCGTCGTGGGCACGGCCACCTTGGGCAGCTTCAAATGGGAGAGCGATTCGTATCCGATCGGCACCGTGATTTCACGTCCACGGACCGAAAACACGAACTCGTCCCCCCGGTAGCGTTCCATCCGCTGGTCCCAGGTCTCCAGGACTTTCAGATTGGCCGGATCGAGTCCCTCCAGCACCCGCTGGCGACGTTCGCTGATCTCAGGCTGATCAGCGCCGGCTTCCAACCGGTAGGCCTCTTCGGCGAGGCCAGCTTGTTCATCGGCCCACCGGTCGTATCGACGGATCTCCTCGACGATCTCGGCCAGGTAACGGCTCCTCTCGGGCGGTACGACGTGCTGCTTGACCAACGGCGCCAGGTCGGACATCTCGTTAGCGGATTCCCCTCCGAAGTCGCCAAACCGCTCGCCGAGGCGGGCCGCCAGCGCCTGATAGAAGCGGTTGGTGCCGGGATCGTTGAAGTCGGAAGCGATCGTCTGATAGACCGGAAGGGCCTCGTCGCCCCCGTCGAAGATGGTCCGGTTCCGGCGGTACTGCTTCCGTAC
>DATEEG010000271.1:0-4032 GCA_035281305.1 Acidimicrobiia bacterium
CCGGCGAACCCGAGTTCCTCTACTACCCGATCTTCGTGGCCGAGGGTGGCTTGATCACCCAGCAGGCGCGACAGACTCCGGGCCTGGAGGCGACTCTCTTCGCCGGATCCGACGGCATGTTCACCCCGGACTGGATCGAGGCCGTAGGGGCCGATAACGCCGAAGGCGTCTACATCTCCGGTCCCGACCTGTCGGCCCTGTCGGGTGACATGGCGTTCTACACCGGCAGCTTCATCCCGACCTACACCGAGAGGTACGGGGCTCCCCAGTCGGTTTTCCATGCTCACGCATGGGATGCCACCAACATGATCCTGGCCGCCATTGAGGCAGTGGCCATCGATCAGGACGGCACCTTGTATATCCCCCGGACTGCCCTCAAGGACGCCCTCTTTGCCACTTCCGGCATGGTCGGCATCACTGGCACGCTCGACTGCAATGAGAACGGCGACTGCCAGCCTTCGGCCACGATCGCAGTGGTCACGGTCGAAGATGGCGCTTTCACCGACACCGTGTACTCCGAATTGGGTACTCTCGGCGGCTGATCGAGACAAACTGAGACAAGAAGGGGGTGGGAGATTTCCCACCCCCTTCTTTGAGGGCAGGGAGGGATCGTTGGCCACCATCGACGGGTCGTCCGGCAGCCAGACCAACAAGTCATGGCGCGTCGTCTTGGAGCGTTTCCCGATCAGGAAGACCATCCTCGGGATCCTGTCCATCGCCATCATCTATGGGGTCGTCGTCGGAACGGCCAAGACCCTGGCCCTGGGTCTCTTCGACGCCGACGACTGGATCAGCTTCACCATCCAGGGCCTGGCCCGGGGGGCCGTGTACGCCCTGATCGCGCTTGGCTACACCCTGGTTTACGGGATCCTTCTGATCATCAACTTTGCCCACGGTGAAGTGTTCATGGCCGGTGCCTACACCGCCTTTTTCGTTGCGATGGCCCTGGCCGGACAGGGCTTCCTCAACTCGCAGCCGGTGCTGAGTCTCCTGATCCTCTTCGCCGTCTCTGCAGCCGTTTCCACTGCGGTGGCCCTCATACTCGAGAAGGTCGCCTACCGGCCCCTCCGGGGCAAGCCGAGGCTGGTGCCTCTCATCACCGCCATCGGAGCATCTCTCTTTCTCCAATACACGTTCCGGGGCTTCTACGGCGCCAGCGCCCGGGCCTACCCCGAGATCGGCATCCTGGCAGGGACGGTCAACCTGGCCGGCATCACCGTTCAAAAGCGTCAGCTCCTCGTCATCGCCGGTGGCGCCCTGCTCTGGCTGATCCTCTTCTTGTTCATCGAGCGGACCAAGACCGGCCGGGCGATGAGAGCCGTTGGCGAGGACCGCGAGATCGCAGCTCTGATGGGAGTCGACGTCGACCGGACCATCCGGATCACCTTCGCGATCGGGGGCGCCCTGGCCGGCGCCGCCGGAATTCTCTTCGTTCAGATCTTCAACCAGGTCACCTTCGCCATGGGCGTTCTCCCCGGACTCAAGGCTTTTACCGCCGCCGTCCTGGGAGGGATCGGCTCGATCACCGGGGCCGCCCTCGGGGGGGTCATCCTCGGGTTGATGGAAGCTGTCGGTCCCAACCTCTTCCTGACCGGCCTCGTCCCCTCACCGAACCAGCTGGTCGACCTGGTCGCCTTCGGCATCCTGGTCCTGGTCCTCATCTTCAAACCGGGTGGGTTCTTGGGAGCCCCGGAGGAAAAGCGAGCATGACCACCGAAACCCTCACCCGGGCCCCCGGCCGCAGAGTCCTGTCGGAGACCCCTGGATTCACCAGCGGGGTGGTGGCAGGAGTCGTCGTCGTCTATCTCGGCATGGTGGGGATGATCGAAGCCTTCAGCGATCGCCCGATCATCGCCGGCCTCATCAACTTCAGCCCGTTGTTGATCCTGTTCATCTTCTACTTCTTCGCGTATGGGGCGATCGGGAGGCAGCCGAACGAGCGGGCATTACTCCAGACCGGGGTCACCGTAGGCCTGGTCGGTGGGCTGCTCACCGGCATCTTTCTCATCCTGGTGGAGATCGGTGAGAGCGCCGGATATCAGGTCCGCGACGTCTTCATTTCGGTCAGTCCCACGATGCGCGACGTACTTTCCTTCGGATTCGGCCCCTACCTGGGGACCGTGCTCTTGACGGTGATCGGCGCCCTGATGGGATTTTTGGCCTTTCTGACCAAACGGCTCCAGCCCGAACTGCGGGCGGCAGTGTTCAGTGCGTTGTCCGTTCTCATGGCCGCTGCCCTGGGGGCAACGCTTTTCCGGGTCATGCTCGACGGACTTTCCATCCCGACCAGATGGCTCTACCGGAACGACGCCCTGACCCTGACCGGGACTGTCGTCATCCTGGCGCTCGCCATCGGCATCCGCCTTTACGTCCGCCGCAAGGGTGGTGCCCGCAAAGTCGCCCTCGCCCTCCCTGGAACCACCGAGAAGAACCTGCCCCGGGTGCTGATCGGCCTCGTCGCGGTCGCCCTGATGGCCCTTCCGTGGCTCGTCAATACCTTCGTGTCTGACGTTCTCGGGACTGTCGGCCTTTACATCCTCCTCGGTCTCGGGCTCAACATCGTTGTCGGATTTGCCGGCCTCCTCGACCTCGGATACGTGGCCTTTTACGCAGTCGGCGCCTACGTCACCGCGATCCTCACCTCCCACGCCTCCTTCCTCGTCACCGACAACCCGCTACAGCCGTCGCCGGACACCTTCACCAATTTCTGGATTGCTATCCCGATAACGGTCTTCATCGCGGTCACGATCGGTCTCATCATCGGGGCGCCGGTGCTGCGTCTACGGGGCGACTACCTGGCAATCGTGACGCTCGGGTTCGGCGAGATCATCCGAATCCTCGTGACCTCCGACTGGCTCAAGCCTTATCTGGGCGGACCGCAGGGAGTCACCGACGCCGAAAGAGTGCCGTTCTTCGGCCTCAACACTCGCGATCCCCGAATCCTCTACTACCTGATCCTGGTGTTTGCGCTTCTGGCCGTTTTCATCTCCGTCCGGGTCAAGGACTCCCGGGTCGGTAGAGCCTGGGCGGCGATGCGGGAGGACGAGGACATCGCAGAGGGCATGGGCGTTTCGGTCATCAAATACAAGCTCCTGGCCTTCGCCATGGGTGCCGGAATCGGCTGTCTCGGTGGGGCTTTCTTCGCCGCCAAGTTGTCGGTGGCCAACCCCGGTTCATTCACCCTCGCCGTCTCTATCAACGTGCTGGCGGTGGTAGTCCTAGGGGGCATTGGATCGATTCCCGGTGTCGTCGTGGGTTCGCTGGTGTTGGTCGGCTTGCCCGAGTTGCTCAGGGAGTTCGGTGAGTTCCGACTTCACATCTACGGCGCCATCATCATCGCCATCATGGTGTTGCGCCCCGAGGGCCTCATCCCCGACAAACGTCGAGCGATGGAACTTCATGCCGTCGAGACTCACGAAGGACCGGGACCCATGAGCGCGGCGGCAACCGAGGGAGTGCAATGAGCCACCTCCTCGAACTCAGCGGAGTGTCGAAGCGCTTCGGAGGTCTTCAGGCGGTCAACGACGTCGACTTCCACGCCGATCCCGGTGAGATCGTCGGCGTGATCGGCCCCAACGGCGCCGGCAAGACCACCCTCTTCAACATCGTCACCGGCTTCTACAGCCCCGACGAAGGGACGATGATCTTCGATGGCCACAACATCGCCGGATTGAAACCTAATGCCCTCACCAGGCTGGGCATGGCCCGTACTTTTCAGTCTGTACGACTGTTCAACGCAATGACGGTTCTCGAAAACGCCATGGTGGGCCAGCACAGCCGGACCCGCTCGGGCATCTGGGGCGCACTGACCCGAACCGGGAAAACCCAGCGGGAAGAGGATCAGATCACCGAGAAAGCGCGGAAGTCGCTGGCCTTCTTCGACGACCGGCTCCTCCCCCGCCAGGATTCCCTTGCCAGCGATCTGGCCTACGCCGATCGGCGACGGCTCGAGATCGCCCGGGCGATGGCAACGGAGCCCAAATTGATGCTCCTGGACGAACCCGCCGCCGGTATGAACCCCGCCGAGAAGGA
>DATEEG010000272.1:0-3458 GCA_035281305.1 Acidimicrobiia bacterium
TCGTCAAGCTGCGCCTGATCTCCACCATGTCGTCTTCGAGGGCCTCGAGCGCCCACCGCTGCCACGTGTCCGTGAAGTAGAAACCGCTCGCGATGCCTTCGAGCCGGTCCAGCCCGACGGTGTGGCCGGCGTGGAACATGATCTCAGCAACCTCGGCCACTTTGCGACCGTGCTGTTTGGCCAGGTCGATGGCATTCGGTGCATGCACTAGCTGACGGCGGATGGCATGCCGCCGGGCCAATTCGAGGGGCACTCCGGCTTCTACGAGGATCGCCGCCTCGGAGCCGTGGGTTGCACTCCAGGCGTCGGGTCCGGCTTCGGACAGAGCTTCCTCGAACTCGGCAAATCCCGGGGCATCGGCTGCGATCGCCTCTGCCAACTCGACTCTTGGCAGGCGAACCAGGTAGCGGCGGGTCAACGAAGCAACCACCCGATCCTGACCGGTCATCAGCTCGAACCAGACGCTTTGATCGATTCCGTTCGCGAGCTTCTCGATCGCCTCCCACCTCGGTTTGGCGTTCGAAACATCACGGGCGATTCGGTAGGCCTTTACTACTTGCGCCTTGGATGCACCGCTCCGGGCAGTCATCCTGCTGACGAAGGTTGCCCCGACGCTGTTGACGACGTCGTTGGCAAGGATCGTCGCGGTCAATTCGCGGCGCAGGGGGTGCTCGGGTATCAACGCTTCGAAGCGCGCCGAAACCTCGTCCGGAAAGTATTCCTTGAGATCGGCCAACAACGAGGGATCGTCGACCAAGTCCGACTCGACCAGTGAGGTCTTCAGCGACCGCTTGGCGTCGACCAGCAGCACCGCGATCTCTGGTCTCGTCAGTCCCCGGCCACCGCGGCTGCGTTCCGCCAGCACCTCGGCCTGAGGAACACCGTCGAGGGCGCGATCGAGGACGCGCTCGCCTTCGAGTTGCACCATGAGTTGTTCATGAGCTCCGGCCCGGCGCAAGGCAGCCTGTTCTTCCTGGGAGATCATCTGGGCCTGCTGCAGGTTGTCATAGAGAATCCGCTCGACGACCTGGGGAGCGGAAGCCGCAACCAGACGATCCCTCTCGGCGCGGGTCAACTCCCCCCGTTGTTCGCTGATGCCGAGCAGGATCTTGAGATTGACCTCCCGGTCCGAGCAGTCAACTCCTCCGGAATTGTCGATGAAGTCCGTGTTGATCTTTCCCCCCGTGAGGGCGTACTCGACCCTTGCGGCCTGTGTGAGGCCGAGATTTCCGCCCTCGATAACTACCCGGCAGCGGAGGCTTGACCCATCGATGCGGACCGGATCGTTGCTGCGATCGCCGACCGCCTCGTTGCTTTCGGTGCTCGCCTTGACATACGTGCCGATTCCCCCGTTCCAGAGCAGGTCGACCGGCGCCATCAGGATCGCTCTGATGAGTTGGAGCGGAGCCCAGTTGGCTTGCGTAACGCCCAGAGCGGCCCGGGCCTCGGGCGACAGCTGAATCTCCTTGACTGTCCGGGGCCACACTCCCCCACCGGGGGACAGCACCATGCGGTCGTAATCGTCCCAGGACGACCTCGGTAGATCGAACAGGCGGCGACGCTCGGTCAACGAAGCCGTGGGATCGGGATTGGGGTCGATGAAGATGTGCCGGTGATCGAAGGCAGCGACGAGCTTGATCTGATCGGAACCGAGCATCCCATTGCCGAAAACGTCACCGGACATGTCGCCGATCCCGACGACGGTGAACGGATCGCGGTAGGGGTCGAGTCCGAGCTCGTTGAAGTGTCGCTCCAGCGATTTCCAGGCACCCCGGGCCGTGATGCCCAGTTTCTTGTGGTCGTAGCCAGCCGACCCACCCGAGGCAAAGGCGTCGTCCAGCCAGAAGCCCTTCTCGGCGGCGATGGAATTGGCCAGGTCACTGAAGGTGGCAGTCCCCCGGTCCGCGGCGACGACGAGGTAGGGATCGGGCCCGTCGTGGACCTTGACCCGGTCAGGGTGGATGGGGTGGGCGTCGACGAGGTTGTCGGTGACGTCGAGGAGAGCGCGAATATACGCGTCGTATTGAGTCCGTACCTCCTGCGGTATCAGCATCGGATCTGAGGGCGGCCTTCGCAGGACGAACCCACCCTTCGCTCCGGTAGGCACGATTACGGCGTTCTTGGTGAGCTGGGCCTTCATGAGACCGAGCACTTCGGTCCGATAGTCCTCGCGCCGATCCGACCAGCGGATGCCGCCGCGAGCCACGGGGCCGCCGCGCAGGTGAATTCCTTCGATGTCGAGCCCCAGGACGAAGATCTCGGCATAAGGAATCGGTTGGGGCATGTCGGGCACATCCGCTGAACGAATCTTGAACGCCAGCACCGAACGATCAGGTTGGTAGGCGTTGGTTCGCAGGGTGGCTTCGATCAGTCGGTAGAAGCTGCGGAGAATCCGGTCGTGGTCGAGCGAAGGAATCGCGTCGAGTCTTGTCGTGATCGACTGTTCCAGAGCCGTGGTGTCGTTGTCGGTCCGGTCGGGGTCGAAGCGCATATCGAACAGGGTCATCAGGTCGGCCGCGAGCTGGGGGTGACTGTTGAGCACGTCGTTGAGATATCCAACGGTGAACGACATCGCCAAACGACGCCAATAAACGCGATACGCCCGCAAGATCCCGATTTCCCAATGTGACATTCCGCCCGTGATCACCAGCTTGTTGAGCTCGTCCGACTCGGCCCTCCCGCTCCAGATCGCCGTCAAGGCAGCCGACACCCGGGAATCGCAGCCCTTGAGATCGAGGGGTTCGCCGTCGCTCCCCAAAACACCGAAGTCGTGAATGAAGTATTTGTCGCCGGCCCCGATGCGAGTGGGAACCTCTTCGACCACCTGCATGCCCATGTCCTCCAACGCCGGCACCAGCTCCGACAGATGTCGCTTGCCATCGGAGCGGTAGAGGACAACGCGGGTCAGCGGCTCCCCCGCGTCGATCTCGTTGCGCAGGCCGACATGGAAGGAGTCCTCCGACTGTGACAAAGCCTCGAGGGCGACAATGTCGTCGGCGGCGGCTTCGAGGGAGGCGGAAACCCGGTAGTAATCCGGAAATCGCCCCGTCCAGAGCTCAGCCAGCCGCCTAGCTTCGGCATACCCCACCCGCGCCGTCAGCTCCTCTGTGACGCGGTCGCTCCAACTACGCGTCATCGCCAGGACTTCGCTCTCCAGGTGGTCGTATCCGATTTCCGGTATGTGACCCTCGACCCAGACCGTGAAATGGATCCGGGCGGGATCGGCCTCCCCCAACTCGAGGTGATAGTCGACCGCGGCGCCGTTGAACCGATCCATGAAGAGGTCCTGCAGGGATTTGCGGAGGTCGGCGTTGAATCGATCACGGGGCAGCGCCACCAGGATCGACACACTCCGCTCCATGATGTCGCGCCGGAGGAACAACCGGACCTGATGGGTCTCCTGGAGGGCCAGCAAGCCCATGATCTCTCTCTGCAGGCTGATGGTGGGAGCGCTGAAA
>DATEEG010000273.1:0-2955 GCA_035281305.1 Acidimicrobiia bacterium
GACACCGCCATCCGAAAGCGCCTCCCCTTCCCTCTGGAGTTCTACCGGTCGGCCGTTGGTAAGAAATGGGTGATGGCGGTCACTGGCCTTCTCCTGATCGGGTTCGTGATCTCTCACCTCGTCGGAAACCTCAAGATCTTCCTCGGACCTGAGGTCAGCGGCGCCTACGAGATCGACGAATACGGCCACGCCCTCCGTGAACTGTTCTACCCCATCCTGCCCCGCCACATCGCCCTCTGGATCATGCGGGTCGGACTGATCGTCATCTTCGCCTTGCACGTCCACGCGGCCACGGTCCTCACCTTCATGAACCGTCGGGCCCGCACCGTCGACTACCAGGGGCCGCGTCAGTATCTGGCGGCCAATTACGCCAGCCGGACCATGCGGTGGAGCGGTTACATCTTCCTGGCTTACCTCGCCTTCCACCTGGCCGACTTCACCTGGGGCATCCAACCCTTCGCTCCCGACGGTTGGGAGAGGGGGAGCATCCGCGCCAACTTCCTGCTCACGTTCAGTCGGTGGCCAGTGGTCGCCTTCTACGTGTTTGCCAATCTTCTGCTCGGGATCCACCTCTTCCATGGGACCTGGTCGATGTTCCAGAGCCTCGGGATCAACAACCCCCGCTTCAACAAGTGGCGCCGCTGGCTGGCCGTGGGCCTGTCGGCGGTCATCGTGGCCGGCAACGTCTCGATGCCACTGGCAGTGGCGTTCGGTGTGATCGCCTGATGCCCCTGACGCTCGAATCCAAGGTTCCGGCCGGGCCGCTGGCCGAGAAATGGGACAACCACAAGTCGTCGATCAAGCTGGTGAACCCCAACAACAAACGGCGGTTCAAGATCATCATCGTGGGAAGCGGTCTCGCTGGTGCTTCCGCCGCCGCCTCGCTCGGTGAATTGGGTTATCAGGTCGAGGTGTTCACATATCACGACTCGCCCCGACGGGCGCACTCCATCGCAGCGCAAGGTGGCATCAACGCCGCCAAGAACTACCGAAACGACGGCGACTCGATCTTTCGACTCTTTTACGACACCCTCAAAGGCGGTGACTATCGAGCCCGCGAGGCCAACGTCTACCGCCTTGCCCAGGTTTCGGTCAACATCATCGATCAGGCAGTAGCCCAGGGGGTTCCTTTCGCCCGCGAGTACGGGGGGCTGCTCGATACCCGCTCCTTCGGCGGCGCTCAGGTGGCGAGAACCTTCTACTCGGCCGGCCAGACCGGCCAGCAACTGCTGCTCGGCGCCTATCAGCAAATGATGCGCCAGGTCAAAGAGGGCACGGTCACGCTCAACACCCGCAGCGAGATGCTCGACCTGGTGGTCAAGGACGACCGGGCGGTAGGGATCATCACTCGCGATCTCGTTACCGGCGCGATCGCCCGCCACACCGGCCACGCAGTCGTGCTCGCCACCGGCGGTTATTCCAATGCGTTTTTCCTTTCGACCAACGCCAAGGCATGCAATACCTCGGCGATCTGGCGGGCGCATCGCCGGGGGGCCGCTTTCGCCAACCCCTGTTACACCCAGATCCATCCGACCTGTATCCCCCAGAACGACGAGTTCCAGTCCAAGCTGACTCTGATGTCGGAGTCGCTGCGCAACGACGGCCGCATCTGGGTTCCCAAGGACCCTTCCGAGAAGCGCCGGGCCAACTACATACCGGAGCAGGATCGGGACTACTTCCTCGAGCGCATGTACCCGGCGTTCGGCAACCTGGTCCCCCGCGATGTCGCCAGCCGGGCCGTGAAGCGGATGGTCGATCAGGGCAAAGGGGTGGGACCGCGCAAGAACGGGGTCTACCTCGACTTCGCCGCGGCCATCGATCGCCTCGGCCAGGAGGTGGTCGTCGAGCGCTACTCCAACCTCTTCGAGATGTATGAGAGGATCACCGACGAGAACCCCTACGAGATCCCGATGCGGATCTACCCGGCGGTCCACTACACGATGGGTGGTCTCTGGGTCGACTACAACCTGACGACCACGATCCCGGGCCTGTACGCCATCGGGGAAGCCAACTTCTCAGATCACGGCGCCAACCGCCTCGGGGCCTCGGCGTTGATGCAGGGACTGGCCGACGGCTACTTCGTGCTCCCTTACACGATTGGGGATTACCTGGCGGGCATGCTCGGCAGCGATCCGGTGCCCATCGAGGATCTCGCCTTCCATGAAGTCGAACTCGAGGTGTCCGAGCGGGTGAAAGGATTCCTGTCAGGAAAAGGAACCAGATCGGTCGACTGGTACCACCGGGAACTCGGACGTCTCATGTGGGATTACTGCGGGATGAGCCGCGATCGCACCGGGCTGGAAAAGGCTCTTTCGGAGATCCCGGCGCTCTATCAGGAGTTCAAGGGCGATGCCCGGGTGTTGGGAACCAACGAACAGTTGAACCAATCGCTGGAGAAGGCTGGAAGGGTCGACGACTTCTTCCAACTCGCAGAATTGATGTGCCGTGACGCTCTCCATCGAGAAGAGTCGTGCGGGGCGCACTTCCGCGAAGAGCACCAGTTCGAGGACGGGGAGGCAAAACGGGACGACGAGAACTTTGCCTACGTCGCCGCCTGGCAGTGGACCGGAGTGGAGCCGATCCTGAACAAGGAACCGCTCGTATTCGAAGAAGTCCACCCGACGACGCGGTCGTACAAATGAGACGCCGGACGAGACACGCGTGAACATCACCCTGCAAGTGTGGAGACAGGCGGACGCGAGATCCCCGGGTGGGTTCAAGACCTATCTGGTCGAGAACGTCTCTCCCGATATGAGCTTTCTCGAGATGCTGGACGTCCTCAATGATCGGCTCACCAACCAGGGTGAGGAGCCAATCGCCTTTGAGCACGACTGCCGGGAGGGCATCTGCGGAAGCTGCGGTGTGATGATCGAAGGTCAGGCGCACGGGCCCCAGCGGGGAACCGCTACTTGCCAGCTTCATATGAGGAAGTTCTCCGACGGTGCCACCATCACC
>DATEEG010000274.1:0-7699 GCA_035281305.1 Acidimicrobiia bacterium
GACCCGACCGAGGGGATCGCCGACCTGGAGGCGTGGCGGCTGGTTGCTACGGCTAACCCCCCACCGGGCCTCGGCGAGTGGGTCCGGTTGCGGGCTCCCGAAGGTGGTCAGCTTCTCGCCGACCTGGTCCTCTTTCCGAGCCGGGCCGACGCGGTGGTGGCTTCGGAAGCCGCCATCGCCTCGCAGTTGGAAAACGCTCGGGCCCGGGCCGGCCGTCTCGTCGTCTCCTATCCGGATCCAGGTCCGTTCCTGACGATCTCCGCGTACGGGGAGGGCCGGGGCGCCCGGAGCCTGGTGGAACGGCTGCTGACAGCCGATATTCAGTCACTGCTCGGTAGCCTGGGTCTGAGACCGTCGACAGGAGAAGCTACCAACCTCTTGCGAGATCTGGGTACGCCGGGTGCTGAGCTGCCGGCCGTCACAGAGGCTGAAAAGCCGGGTCTGATATCGAGTTGGCAATCAGTGGTGGGAGGATGAGGGACTCATGATCCGCAACCGATCGATTCCGCCGATTGTCGCCCTGCTCCTGTTCGCCACCACTGTCCTCGGTGCCTGTTCTTCCGGGACCGACACCGACACCACGACGAACAACTCGGTTCCTTCGGGCTGCACCGAGGTGCCGGTCGCCACGTCTCCCGAAAAGTTCACGCTGCTGACAGGACTGGCCGAGACCTTCAATGCCACCGGCCAGGAGTTCGAGGGCGAATGTGCGGCCATCACCGTCTACCGGGTTTCGTCCGGCGCCGCCGCCCGCATGCTCTCCGAGGGCTGGCCGGCCGACGGATCCGCCGGACCGGCCCCGGTTTTGTGGAGTCCTTCCGCCAGCACGTGGGGTGCGGTCGTCAACCAGCGTCTCTCGGACCGAGGACTGACTCCTATCGCGAACGACTTCCAGAGGATCATGCTGACCCCACTCGTCCTGGGAATGCCTCGTCCCATGGCCGAGGCGATGGGTTGGCCCGAAGCCGACATCGGTTGGTCCGACATCCTCGCCCTTTCCTCGGACCCCGAAGGCTGGGGATCTCTCGGCCACCCCGAGTGGGGAGACTTCCGGCTTGGCAAGACCAATCCCAACTTCTCGACGTCGGGCCTCTCGGCGACGGCCGCGATCTACTACGCAGCCACCGGGAAAACCTCCGGCCTGACCGAGGCCGACCTGACCGATCCCGACGTCGTCGAATTCGTACGCGGGGTCGAGGCCGCCACGGTGCACTACGGCGACACCACTTTGACGTTCCTCGACAACATGTACCGCGCCGATCAGGAGGGTCGCGGACTCACCTACGTCTCGGCGGTGGCAGTTGAAGAAGTTTCGATCATCGCCTACAACCGCGGAGACCCGGCCGACACCGGCACTCCCGGGCCGGCCCCACGAGTCCCACTGGTGGCCGTCTATCCGAGTGAGGGCACCCTGTATTCCGACAACCCTGCCTTCATACTGGACGGTGAATGGGTCACAGAGGTGGCCCGTCAGGCCGCGGCAGCCTTCCGGACCTTTGTCATAGACGACCCGGACAACCAGCGACGCGTTCTCGAGTTCGGGTTCCGACCCGGCAATCCGGCCGTGGCGATCGGCGATCCGATCAACATCGCCAACGGACTCAACCCCGGCAAGCCCGACACTGAGTTCGCCACCCCGTCGCCGAAAGTCCTCTCGTCCCTCGTCGACAACTGGGAGTTGAACCGCAAGACCGCCAGGGTGATCATCCTGCTCGACGTCTCGGGATCGATGGCCGATCTCGCCGGTGACGGTTTCTCCAAGCTGGAACTCGCCAAGGAGGCTGTGATCACGAGTCTCGACGAGTTCAAGCAGGAGGATGAGATCGGGCTGTGGGTGTTTTCGACGAACCTCGACGGTGATCAGGACTATCTGGAACTGATTTCCCCGGCACCGCTGGCAGGAATCCGCGACGAGTTGGAACAGACAATCCAGAACCTGCAGGCCGAAGGTGGGACCGGCCTGTACGACTCGACTATGGCCGCCGTCCAGGAAGTAAGGGACAACTTCGACCAGACCAAGATCAACGCCGTCCTCCTGCTGACGGATGGGATGTGCGACGACAATCCTCCCGGGTGTGAGCTAGATCCGCTGGTCCGATTCCTCGGATCGAACGAGAGGGATGTCGTCAGGGTGTTCCCGGTCGCCTACGGGCAGGATGCATCGATCAACGAGCTGACCGCAATAGCCAACGCTTCGCAGGCCCGCCTCTATCAGGCAACGAACCCTCTCACGATCCGGGCGGTTTTCCAACAGGTCATCTCGAACTTCTGAACATGCCTGACAGACCTGGGGCCAACAAGACTGGGGCAGACCGATTGGGAAGCGTCTTCCGCTACAACCCGGTGGCCCGCAAGAGCCAACGCCTCTTGCGGGCCATGTTTCGCCCGGCCGGCGTCGCCGCCACCATTGGACTGGTTGGCGCTGGTGTAGTGCTCGGGATTCCGGCGGCGTTCATCGCCGGGGCCGGAGCCGTCGGCTTCGTGACGTCGGCCCTGCTTCACCTGCGCGATCCGAAATTGGCCGCCAAGATGGTCGCACCCGAATTCGATCGTGATTTGTCCTTGCTCGGTCCCGACCATCTCACGCTCATGGTGCATGCCCTCGAGGCCCGGGACCGGCTGGAACAAGCCATGGAGAGCTGGCAGGGCGGAGAGAACGAGGGCCTGATGGCCCGTGTGACCGAGACCCTCCGGCGCATGTACGACTCGGTCCTGTGGGTGCAACGGGCCGATCGCTTCCTGGGCACCGTGGACGAGCGCCGGCTCGACGGTCGACTGCAGAATCTCCCGGCCGGCCCGGTCCGGGAGGAGATCGAAGCTCAGATCACCGAAGTCACCGGGATCCGCCGCCGCCGCGACGAGGTCGTGTCGCGGATCCTCGCCACCACCACCGGGATCGACACGCTGGCGGTCAAGGCCCACTCGATCGCACTGACTTCTACCGGCCCCGATCAGACCATCGACGAGGTCCGCCGCCTGCGTGAGGAACTAAACGCCTACACGGCCGGTCTCGAGGAAGTCCAGCAGCATCTTCGCATGGCGCTCCCCGAGGTTTCATGACCACCGTTGCAGTCGAGGTGTTCGCGGATTCGGCGGCGCTGGCGATGGGAGCAGCCGAACTGATCGCGGCCCGCCTGCAGGACGCCCCCGGTCCGCGGGTTTCCCTGGGTCTGGCGGGCGGCTCCTCGCCGGGGCTGACCTACCGCAACATGCGAGGCCTCAGATGCAATTGGGACCGCGTCGACGTCTGGATGGCCGACGAGCGCTGGGTGCCGTTGAACCACGAAGACTCGAACGGCCTCATGGCGGCCGAGGCATTGTTCGATCACGTCAGCGCCACCTTTCACCGCCCCCGTTGGGCGCCGTGGCTCGAACCGGATGAGTCGGCCGCACACTACGAGGCAATCTTGCGATCGATCCATCCGGCCGCGCACCCTCCCGACCTTGTGCTTCTCGGTCTCGGTGATGACGGCCATACCGCTTCTCTGTTTCCGGATACAGCCGCCCTCAAGGTTGAACGCAGGTGGTTCGTAGCCAACTTCGTCGATCGGATGGACACCTGGCGGCTAACCGCCACGTACCCCTTCCTGCATACCGCTCGCGAGATCTTCTTCCTTGTCGCGGGCGAGCGGAAAGCCGAGAGAGTCGCCGAGATCATGGCCGGAGAGACGTATCCCGCCACCGTCGTTGCCGAAGGCCCTCCCGCGGTCACCTGGCTGCTCGACGAAGCTGCGGCGCGCTTGTTTCCACATTGAGATCGATCCGCTGGCCGCTGGCGGCCTTGATGACTGTCGTAGCCTGCTCGGCGAGCGCTGGCCTGAATCCAACCACGACGACGGAGGCACCGCCCGCCACGTCGACGACAGGAGCTCCCACCCCGCCCGAGAACCGGATCGGCATCGAATTCGTGGCCGGGCTTCCCGTGGAGGTGTACGGACCGCGCCAACCCGGCGACTTTCCGGTCGTGGTGATGCTCCATGGCGGTGGGTGGTTCGGGGGAAGTCCGGCTTCGATGGAGCCGCTCGCCAGTTCCCTCGCCTCGGAGGGGATCGTGGTTTTCAACTCCACCTATAGAACCTCGGCCGGGGGCTATCCGGAAAGCTTCGATGATGTTGCATGTGACATTCGTTTCGCCCTCTCGAAGGCCGGCGAATACACAACTTCGATCGGTCCGCTGACGGTTGTGGCCCACTCGGCCGGCGCCCATATTGGCTCGGTAGTTAGTTTGGCCGGGGACGTCTTTGGACAAGAGTGTGACGTCGGCCCCGGGGTGGCGGTCGGTCGATTCGTGGGTCTGGCGGGCCCGTACGATCCGACGCTCTATTCGGCGGTCCTCACCGGCTACTTCGGGACCAGGTTCGAGGAAGATTCCGGTCCGTGGGAGGCCGGCAGCCCCTACACCTATCTCGACGACAACCCGCTCCTCGAGATCCTGCTCATCCATGGCACCGAGGACGATCTGGTCCCGATCCGATCGAGTGAACTGCTGGCGGAAGCTGCCACCGACGCCGGTCTCGACGTCGTATTGGAAGAGCTGCCCGGCGCCACTCACATGGACGCACGAAACCCCAACCTGGTTACCGACCTGATCGTCGACTTCGTAAAGGCGCCGTAGAAAAACCGCGAACCTAATGCTATTTGACGCTGTTTCCGCCGGATTCTGCATTCAGATTCGCTAGATCTCCGCGATCGATCTGATCGGCATGCGCGGGCCGAAGGCAGGAGCATGACCGAGGGTGGCCAGGAGTCGCATGACCCTGGCCCGGTGCGGTCTGAACTCCTCGAGGAGCTCGACCATCTCTTCGTCGGTCCCGCGCGGCCGCCCGGTGAGGTGCCAGGCAACCTCGTTCTTGTGGTGGAAGTCGCCCACCGACAGAGCGTCGCTGTGGCCGTGACTCACGACAACGGTTTCGGCTGACGTCCACACTCCGACGCCCCTTATTCGCTCGAGGTACGCACAAGCGTCCTCCGCACCCACGTCGGCAAGCCGCTCGATGCGTACGGCATCAGATGCGACCCGGTGGATCGTATCGGCACGGCGCCGTTCGATTCCGAGCGGATGGAGATCGAAATACGCTGCTTCGGCCAGCTGCTCGGGATCAGGAGGTAGCTGCAACGACATCGGTCCCGGTGCCGGTTCGGAATAGCTGCGAGTCAGCTGCCTCAACCCCCGCCCCGCTTCTTTTCCGGTCACCTTCTGGGCCACGATTGCTACGAGGAGTGCGTCGAAGACCCGGCCCGTCCGACCGATCCGCAGCCCGGGGTTGCGACGGTGCAATTCACCGACGATTGGATGCTTCGTGCGGAACTCCTCCGGGTGGTCATCGATGCCGATGAGACCCGGGACCGATTCGAGTGCCCGCCCCATCCCCGGTCCGTACCCGACGGCCTCGACGGCGTTGTCAGTGCGGCGGAGGTGAAGAGTCGCCGGTCCGTCCGGGGTCCGCATCGGCGCCCACCATCCGTCGGGCCGAAAGTACCCGCCGAGTGGAGCGAGAGTTGCGCGCAGCGCCAGCGGAAAGTCGATCAATACTCGGCGGCACTTCACCCGGCGGAGCGTAACGATCAGGCTCGCCGTCTCTGGGTTGTTTCCGTCGTTGGACGACCGAAACGACCCTGGGTCGCCGGTTTTCCTACAACCCCTTCGGGTGCCAGACGGTTTTCGTTTCGGTGAAGGCTGCGATCAGGTACGGGGATTGGCCGTCGACGACCCCATCGACGCCGATCAGCCGCTTCACGTTGTGAACCGCCCCCTCTTCGATCCGGACCCGCAGTTGCTCATCGGCACCCGCCAGGTCGATCGCATTCACGTCCATGTGGTCGGACAGCCACGGTGCCAGTTCGGCCTGGCTTCCGGTGAGGATGTTCACCACTCCGGCGGGAACGTCCGAGGACTCCAGCACTTCGGCAAACGTGATGGCGGGCATGGGCTGGGACTCGGAGGCCAGCACCACCGCCGTGTTGCCGCTGACAATCACCGGAGCCAGCCGCGAAACCAGGCCCAGGAGCGAGGGAGCACGAGGCGCAATCACGCCGACCACACCGGTGGGCTCCGGAGCCGAGATGTTGAAGAACGGCCCCGCCACCGGGTTGAGGTTGCCGAACACCTGTGAGAACTTGTCGGCCCACCCGGCGTACCAGACCATTCGGTCGACCGAGCCGGCAACTTCGGTTCGGGCTCGTCCCGGGCTCACCCCGCCGTACGCGAGTTGCTCCTCGAACGCCGCCCGGCGATCTTCCATCATTTCGGCGATTCGATAGAGGATCTGGCCACGGTTGTAACCGGACCTTTCGGCCCACTTCGGCTGGGCGACCCGGGCGGCCCGCACGGCCTCACGCAGGTCTTTGCGGGAGGCCAGGGCCACGCGAGCCAGCACCTCCCCCTTGGCATCGACAGCGGGATACGTGCGACCGGACTCCGACCTCGGGAACTCTCCGTTGATATAGAGCTTGTAAGTCTTGCGGACGTCGAGGCGGCTCATGTGACCCCGTCGAGATATGCCAGGAGACCGTGACGCCCGCCCTCGCGCCCAAACCCGGATTCCTTGTAGCCCCCGAACGGCGACGCGGGGTCGAACTTGTTGTAGGTGTTGGCCCACACCACGCCTGCCTGAAGCCGGTCCGCCATCCAGAGGATCCGTGAGCCCTTCGAGGTCCACACGCCGGCTGACAAGCCGTAGGGAGTGTTGTTGGCCTTCTCGACGGCTTCTTCCGGCGTCCGAAAACTCATGATCGAAAGGACAGGTCCGAAGATCTCCTCCTGGGCGATCCGGTGACTCTGGCTCACACCGGTGAAGAGGGTTGGCCTGAAGAAGAAGCCGTTGCGCGGGAGGACGCAATCGGGTTGGAACATTTCTGCTCCCTCGGCCTGGCCGATCGCGACGAGGTCCGAGATCTTGGCCAATTGCTCCGCCGAATTGATAGCGCCCACATCGGTGTTCTTGTCGAGAGGATCGCCCACCCGCAGAGTCGACAAGCGCCGTTTGAGCTTGTCGACGAACCGATCGTGGATCGACTCCTGGACGAACAACCGGCTCCCCGCACAACAGACGTGGCCCTGATTGAAGAAGATGCCGTTGATGACTCCCTCGATGGCTTGATCCATCGGAGCATCGTCGAAGATGACATGGGCGGCTTTGCCACCCAGTTCGAGGGTGACCTTCTTGCCGGTCCCCGCCAGGCTGCTGCGAATCAGCTTGCCGACTGCGGTCGAACCGGTAAAGGCAACTTTGTCCACGTCGGGGTGGTTCACCAGGCTGGATCCGGTGGGGCCGGCCCCCGTGATGACGTTGAGCACTCCCGGCGGGAGCCCGGCCTCCGCCGCCAAAGCAGCAAAGGTCAACGCCGACAGCGGAGTGGTCTCGGCCGGCTTCAGGACGACCGTGTTGCCGGTCGCCAAAGCGGGAGCGACCTTCCAGGCGAGCATCATCATGGGGAAGTTCCACGGAATTACCTGACCTGCCACTCCCAGCGGGCGCGGGTCGAGGCCGGCAAACGCGTACTCGAGTTTGTCGGCCCACCCGGCGTAATAGAAGAAGTGAGCAGCCACGAGTGGAAGATCGACATCGCGCGACTCCTTGATGGGCTTGCCACCGTCCATCGTCTCCAACACGGCGAGTTCGCGCGATCGCTCCTGGACCATGCGAGCGATGCGAAACAGGTACTTCGCCCGTTCCTTGCCCGGCATCGAACCCCAGGA
>DATEEG010000275.1:0-9198 GCA_035281305.1 Acidimicrobiia bacterium
CGCCGTGACCCTGGCTCGCCTCCATCAGTCGGTCCCACGTGGCGACGGCATCGTCGGCTCCGACCCAGATCTCGTATCCCAGGTCGCCGGTGAATCCGGTGCGGGAGATGGTGACCGGGGCGTCGCCGATCTTGGCCTCGGTGAGATGGAAATAGCCGATTTCGGCCATTTCGGGGGCGATCGTCTGGAGGATCTGTCGTGAGCGGGGTCCCTGGAATGCAAGGGTGCCGATCTCCTCGGAGACGTCCTCGATGTCGACGGAGTCGTACCCGATCAGGTTCTTGAAGTAGGCGAGATTCGGCTCGGCCGAAGTCAGGAGGTACTCGTCGGCGTAGTTGCGGAGAATGACGCCGTCCTCGATCACAAAGCCCCGGTCATCACACCAGAGGGTGTACTGGGCCTGGCCGGGGCGGCACTTGTGAATGCTTCGCGCCAGCACACCGGAAAGGAATTTTTCCGAGTCCTTCCCGCTGATGCGGTACTTGTACAGCGGGGAGGAGTCGAATACACCGGCCGAGTTCCGGATCGCGAAATACTCGAACTTCTCCGACATCTGATACCGGTCAACGACCAGATAACCCGCCCAGTGACTCCACAGACCGGTCTGATTGGCCGCTTCGACGCGGGAATGGAAGGGGGTCTTCTTGATCATCGGGTCTGCCCTCCTCGTGTTCGCCCACCCTAGGGCCTGTTGGACAGTTGCGCAATTGACTCCTGGCGCTACTGTGTTCAGGTTCCACTGCCAACTCAAGAGGACTTCGACAATGAGCAAGCGACTTCTGATTCTTCTGATCATTCTGGTGACCGCTTGTGGCGGTACCGCTGCTACAACCACCGCGGCGGAACCAGACGACACCACTACCACCACCGCGGCGGTAGAAGAAGAGAGTGGCGAGGACGGATCTGGCGAGACGGTCGATTTCGCTGACATGCCCCAGGAGTGCATAGACGCCTTCGTCGACTTCCTGCAGGCGATCGAACCGATCGTCGAAGGATTCGACTTCGAGACCGCCACCATCGAGGACATGGAGGCGATGGGCACGGAACTGGAGGCAGTTACCCAAGGGCCGACCGCCGAAATGGAGAGCCTCGATTGCCCGGATCCGAGCGGGACCGATGAGGAAAATTTTGCAGCGATGATCGACATTGCTGAACGCGAAGCGCCCGGGACGGTGGCCTACTTCGAGTGGATCGAGGAGCTAGCCGGGTCCTTTGGCGGCGGCGAGGGCACCTCGACGGGCAGCAGCGGTGACTGCGAGACCGACATTGCGGCAATGGAAGCGATGATCGCCGAGCATGACACCATGGCCGACCTGACATTCGACGACATTTCGGAATTTGGTGCGCTGATGACGTCGATCACCTCCGCCTGTTCGAGCGATCGAGCACAGGAGTTCCTGTCACAGCCCGAGGTGCAGGAGTTCATGAACTCGGGAGGCTGAGGTTCGATGGCGCGGATGAGTCCGGGCGAGCGCCGGCAGGCGATCGTCGACGCCGCGCTGACCGTCGCCCTCCGCAAAGGCCTGGCCGCGACCACAGTCAGGGATGTGGCCGCCCAGATGGGTACGTCGAGCGGGCTCATCCACCACTATTTCGAGTCGATGGACGAGGTGCTCGCCGCAGCTTTCGAACAGGCGGCCGCGGCGGACCTGGCTGTGACCACTGCGGCCATGGAGTCGTCGATCGATCCCATAGACAAGCTTGTCGCCTATCTCGTCTCTTACACAAGGGTCGATCAGGACTGGGCGTTTCAGGTGTGGTTGGACGCTTGGGCCGAGGCGTCGCGGCGGCCCGCCGTCCAGAGAGCGTCGGTGAATCTAAACGTCGCATGGCAGCAGCTCCTGGTGAAGACGATCGAGTCCGGGATCGAACAAGGGGTGATGACCTGCCCCGAGCCGGAGGCAGCTGCCTGGCGGATCCTGTCACTGCAGGATGGCCTTTCGCTGCAGGTAGTGGCGCACGGGACCATCCTTGATCGGATCACGGTGAGCAATTGGGTGGCCCGTCTGGCCGAGATCGAACTGGGACTCGTAGAAGGTTCGCTGGAGGAACGGCGGCGATCAGTTCTCTAGTAGGCAGTCGGCAGTTGCCAGTAGAAAAGAATCGCCGAAGGAAGACCATCCGCTCCTCGGGCGAAATTCGGTCAGTCACGATCACCTCACAGCAAATTCGGTCACAGACTGCCGGTCCTCGATCCCCAGTGGCCAAATTACGTTTCAAGCGTTCGTGTATGGCCAAATTTGCCCGCAGGAGAGTCCTCATCTTTCCTTCGCTGATTCCGAGCTGCCCGTGGTCATCACCAACCCGACCGGGCAGTGAAGCCACCCGGAGGTCCAAGCCCAGAGCACCTCCCGGCGCCTAGCCTGCCCGACCCATGGCAGTGCGGCCGCAGACAGCCGATGAGTTCAAGAGAACGCTGCGCAGGCTGGCTGAAGCAGATGGGAGCCTGGCCGCGGCGCTCGACCGCTTTGGCGAACCCCAGTTCTGGCATCGCCGCCCCGGCTTTGACACTCTCGTGCTGTTCATACTCGAGCAGCAGGTATCACTGGCCTCCGGAGCTGCGGCGTTCAACCGTCTTCGGGCCCGGGTAGGGAACGTCACCCCGGCGGCCGTCCTGATACCCAGCGACGAGGAGTTGCGGGCCGACGGTTTCTCACGACAGAAGAGCCGGTATGTGCGGGAGCTGGCCAAAGCCGTCCTCGATGGGCGAATCGACCTTGCCAGTCTCGAGTCGAAGCCCGACCAGGAAGTTCGCAGGGAACTCGTCGCTCTCGTCGGGATCGGGCCTTGGACGGCCGATGTCTACCTGCTCTCGTGCCTCCGACGGCCCGACGTCTGGCCGGTCCTGGACCGGGCATTGCAGGTTGCAGCCGGTGAGGTGCTCGGCCTCGAGGCGGCTCCCACTCCGGCCATGCTGGCGGAGCTGGGGGAACGATGGCGTCCCCACCGTTCATCCGCGGCCCGTCTCATGTGGCACGCCTACCTATCCAGGCGAGGCCGGAAAGAATCGGCTTTCGAGACCTAGACAGTCACCCGAGAGTCCTCGGCTTCAAAACCAGCGTAGTCCCGAGGATTGTTGCCCACTCGCTGGTTCCCCACGGGCCGCAAGGGTTCTACCCTCGTATTCGTGACGGTTGCCCCGACGTCCTTGGAAGCTGATCTCTCCGAACTGCAGTCGCGCAAGGACGAGTGGGCCTATGTGGGCCTGTCCGAGAGGATCAGACTTCTCGAGACTGTCGTTCGCCGGACCGATTTCGCAGCCGGAAGATGGGTGGAGGCCTCGTCGGTCGCCAAAGGCTTTGGGCCCGAGTCCGATCTCGCCGGTGAAGAGTGGCTGGCGGGGCCTTACGGAGTATTGGTTGGGGCCGGGGCCCTCCGGATGTCGCTGGAAAGGCTCAGCCGTGGGCTGACCACTTACAAGAAGAGCTGGGTCTCCGCCGGTCCCGACGGGAGGGCTGTCGTCAGAGTGCTTCCGGTGGAGTGGTGGGAACCCCTCCTGCTCAGCGGGTATCGCCTGGATCTGTCGATGCAGGGCGGCATAACGCCGGCCAACCTCGCCGATCACACGGCGGAGCTCTATCGGCGCCCGCCGCAGCCGGGACGGGTGTGCGCGGTTCTCGGCGCCGGCAACATCGCCTCGATTCCACCCCTGGACGTGCTTCACAAGCTGTACGCCGAAGGTCAAGTGGTGGCGTTGAAACT
This sequence comes from Acidimicrobiia bacterium, assembly GCA_035281305.1. Taxonomy (GTDB): domain Bacteria; phylum Actinomycetota; class Acidimicrobiia; order Spongiisociales; family ZC4RG35; genus DATEEG01. The sequence goes on from DATEEG010000275.1 coordinate 3,703, forward strand.
CAGCCCCGTCAACGACTATCTAGGCCCAATCTATGCGGAGATATTCGCCGATTTCATCGACCGGGGATTCTTGCGGATCTTCTACGGCGGCAGCGAGATCGGGGCGGCGATTTCCCACAGCGACAACGTTGACACGGTTCACATCACCGGGAGTGCCAGCTCCCACGACCAGATCGTCTTCGGGAGCGGACCGGAAGCCGCCGAGCGTCGGCGGCTCGGCCAGCGACTGCTGGACAAGCCGATTACCAGCGAGTTGGGGGGCGTGAGTCCCTTCATCGTCGTGCCAGGCCCGTGGAGCGAGGCGGACCTTCGTTATCAAGCTGAGCATTTCGTCACTCAGAAGATCTTGAATGGAGGCTTCAACTGCGTTGCGGCCCAGGTGTTGGTCATGGCCGAGGGATGGGGTGCGGCCGATCGTTTTGTGCGGCACGTGCACGAGGTGATCGAGGAGCTGCCTCCGAGGGTTTCCTACTACCCGGGATCAGAGGACCGGCGGGCGGCACTTGCCGATCATCCGTCGGCGGTTTCCATGGGACGGTGCCAGATCAGCCATTTGCGGGATATCGATCCGAACCAGTCCCATCGGGCCTTCGATGATGAGTTCTTCAGCGCCGCCTTCGCCTCGACCCGGTTGGCCCACGCGGATCCGGGTAGATTCCTCGAGGGTGCCGTCGAGTTTGCCAACGAGCGCCTCGACGGAACTCTCAGCGCGGTTGTGATCGCTCATCCGCGGACGATCACCGAACTCGGTCCGAGGTTTGAACAGTCGATCGCGAGGCTGCGATATGGATCCGTAGGGGTCAACGTATGGACCGCCTTCAACTTCCTCCAGCCCAGGAGTAGTTGGGGGGCCTATCCGGGCCACACCCTCGAGGCGGTGGGAAGCGGGATCGGAAACGTGCACAACGCTTTGCTGTTCGATTCCCCCGAGAAGACCGTCGCTCGAGGACCGTTTCGTCCGTTCGGACGCTCGCTGCTGGCGGGTGAATACCACCTGTCACCGAAACCCCCCTGGTTTGTCACGTCGCGCACCGGCCGCCGAACGTCGGAGCTGTTCACCAGGTTCCTGACCGACCACTCGGTGCGACGCCTGCCGGGCATCTTCGCTTCAGCCCTGAGAAGCTAAGAGCGGGGGGTGCGTGGTGCGTGCAACAGACTCGAAGTGGCAGGCCCGGTTTCCAAACGCTCACCGTCCACAACCGCTACTTGCCTTTGAACTCCGGCCTTCTCTTCTCGGTGAAGGCGGTCATTGCTTCCGTGAGGTCATCGGAGATAAGGAAGGCGGAGTTCCAAACGGCGACGTAGTCGAGGCCTTCTGCGACGGTCCGACCCTCCCCTGCCTGGAGGACCCGCTTGGCACCCTGGACCACCAGTGGAGAGTTGGCGGCGATCGTGTCCGCCAAGTCCGTGGCTGCTCTCAGAGTCGTGTCGGCGTCCTCATAGACGTCGTTGATGAGGCCGATTCGAAGCGCCCGATCGGCGTTGATATCCCGTCCTGAGTAGACCATCTCGGCGACATGGCCCGGTCCGACGATGTTGGGCAACCGCTGCAGGGTTCCGACGTCCGCCACCAGCCCCATGACCGTTTCACGCACACCGAAGACCGCATCGGTGGCGGCCAGGCGAATGTCGCATGCCGTGATCAGATCGATTCCGGCCCCCAGGCAATAGCCATGGATGGCGGCGATAACCGGTTTGGGGGAATCGGCCAGTGCCGTAAACGAACCCTGCAACTCCCTTATTCGCTTGTAGACGGTCATACGCCGGGCGGCCTCGGAGTCGCCTTCCGGGGCGAGGGTGGCGAGCATCTGCAGGTCGATTCCCACAGTGAAAGCCGGGCCTCGAGCGGCCACGATGATCGCCCTCACATCATCATCGTCCGACAGGGTGGCGGCGGCCACCGGGAGATCGGCCCACATGTCGGAGCTGAGAGCGTTTCTCTTCTCGGGCCGGTTCAACCAGATCAGACCCGTGTGGTGGCGCCGCTCAATCTCGATGTGGGAAAAGGTCACGGTTCGGCCGATCTCCACGCTTCCTTCAATTTCACCCGTCTCCCGAACCTCAGTAGCCCACCGGCGTAGATGCGGGCCGAGAGTCGCACCAGCACGACGATCGCAATAACCGCCACGACCCCGGCAGCGATGTGTTCGACCAGGCCAATCCCGTCGAGGGACTGCCGAATGGGAACGACAAAGGGCGCTGTGAATGGCACGAAGGACACGATCCGGGCGAGGGTGGAGGTCGGATCATCGAGGGCGTTGATGCTGACGAAGAAGCCGACTACGGCGATCATCGTCATCGGGAACGCCGCGGATTGGGCGTCCTCTGGCCGGCTCGCGAGAGAACCGGCCGCGGCATAAGACACCGAATAGATCGCGAAACCGATGACGAACCACACCACCAGGACCAGGAGGCTCTCCAGGGGCAGGGCCGGAATGTCGACCACCCCGGTTAGGTTCACGAGCACGAATGCGAACCCGACCGTGAGCACGAACTGGGCGATAGCCAGCAGGCCGATCCCAAGGATTTTGCCCCCCAGCAGCTGCCAGGGGCGAAGCGTGGCGAGCAGAACCTCCACCACCCGGTTGTTCTTCTCCTCGGTCACCCCGGTCAGGGTCCAGGAGCCGTAAGAGAGGATGGCGATATACATCAGGAGCAGGCCGGCGTAAGCGATGACCGGCCGCAGGTCACCTTCGGGGTCCTCGCCGTCCAGGCTCACGACTTCGAGAGGGGACGAGGAGAGGATCTCGATGACGTCGGCCGCGGCCTGGCCGTTCTCCTCTACTAGCCGCTGCAAGCGAACCGATCCGGCAGCTCGCTGAACTGCGTCGACGAGCCCGTTGCCGGAGAACCCGGTTCGCTCCTGGAGGACGGTGGTCGCGTCGATGAGAACCAGATCGACCTCCCCGGCGGAGAGGGCTTGCTCCGCTTCTTCGCGGCTTGCGTAGCGGACGGTCTCGAATCGGTCGGGCTCGTCTCCCTCCCCGGCCTCGGCGCCGGCGAGATCCCGGGCTGCCTCGACGATCGGCTCGTTCTCTTCGCCCACGATCCCGATCTGATGGGTGGTGGGGTCGCCTCCGAGCAGCGGGGGTAGCACCAGAACAGCGGCGACCAGGACAAGGGTCAGGGCGCTCGAGATGAGAAACGACTTCGAGCGTCCACGCTCCCGCAGCTCCCGCATCGCCACGAGCCTCAAACCTCCGATGCCGCTCACGGTTCTCATGCGACCGTGTCCAGGAAGATCTCTGAAAGGCTTGGCGGGGTATAGACGAACCGGCGGATCGAGCCCGATGCCAGGGCGTCACCGAGCACGCCCCGCACGTCCACGTCCGATCGAATCAAGAGCCGGTGGCGGGCCCCGTCCCTTTCAGCTCTGATGACGCCTTCGATCTTCTCGAGGAGTCGGGCATCGGGATTGGTCAGCTCGATCTCGAGGTGGCGGACCGGAGACGAGTCCTTGATCTCGACGACCGACCCGCTCTTCACGATCTTCCCGCGATGAATGATGGCGACGTCCTCACAGAGGTCTTCGACCAGGTCAAGTTGGTGCGACGAGAACAAGACCGCAGCCCCCCGGGCGGCCCGCTCCCGGAGCACCTCGGCCATTGTCTCCACTCCGAGCGGGTCAAGCCCCGAGAACGGCTCATCGAGTACGAGGAGCTCGGGATCGTGGATCAGAGCGGCAGCCAACTGAACGCGCTGCTGGTTGCCGTGAGACAACTTCTCGACCTGATCGGTAGCGCGGTCTTCCAGCCCGAGACGCTCCAGCCACTTGCCGGCGCTCTCCCGGGCCTCAGAAGTGCTGAGCCCGTGCAGGGTGCCCAGATAGGTGAGCTGGTCGGCCGCCTTCATCTTCGGATACAGGCCTCGAGTTTCCGGCATGTAACCGAAGCGGAGGAGCTCGTCGGGCCCGATCGGTTTGCCTTGCCATGAGACCGAACCGGCATCGGGGGTCAAGAGGCCGAAAACGGCGCGCATGGTGGTCGTCTTCCCAGCCCCGTTGGGTCCCAGAAACCCGAGCATGCGGCCCGGCTGGACGCTGAATGAGCATCCATCGAGGGCCTTGATGTCGCCGTAGGCCTTATGGAGGCCCTCGATCTGCAGCATTGACCGAACGGTAGCCCATCAGCCAGACCGGAAGCCCGGGTTCCCCGATTAGGGGGCCGCCAAGACTCGTTCTTGTGACGCTTGGCCACCCCTGCGGAAGGTCAACCGTCACAAGAAGGATCCGAGGAGAGGTTTACCCCCACCAATCAGGGAGCCGCCTCGGCGGCTTCCTTGATCCGGCGCAGCATGCCTCTGAATACCAACTGATGCATTGGCCACAGCGCATACCAATAGAGCCGCCCAAACAGCCCGACGGGGTCAAATATGGCGGTCTGGCGAACCGTGGAGGCGTGGGCATCTCCGTTGACTTCGAACTCAAGCCAGGCGCGGCCGGGCAGTTTCATTTCGGCTGTCAACCGCAGCAGGTGGTTTGGTTCGAACTTCTCGACTCGCCAGAAATCGATCGTATCGCCGACGCGCAGCTGGTCAGTCGTCGGACGCCCCCGTCTGATTCCTACTCCGCCGATCAACAGATCCAGAAAGCCGCGCACTCGCCATAGGCGATTCCACGCATACCATCCGCTCTCACCGCCGAGTCGTTGAATCGGGCGAAAGGCGACTTCCGCCGGTCGCCTGACCCGCGCGGTCCTGGAATCGACGAGGCGGGTTCCAAACCGAACACCTCCCCAAGAAGGTGTCGCGCCTGACGACGAGAGCGCATCAGACCAACGTGTCGCCGCAAACTCTCGCTCTTCCCTGGCCAATGCTCTCCTCATCGACTCTTCGATGCCCATGGGCCTGATGTCAAAAACTTCAAGGGCGGACGTGTCGCGGACGACAGTCGAATGAACGATGCTTTCGACCAGTTTTCGTCCGATCCGCGCGTACAAAGGCGTGACCAGCCCTAGCCATAAGCTCGACAGGAAAGGGGTCAGCACCGGCACGCGAATCATCCTGATACGCAAACCGCGCTGCCGGGCATAAGCGCGCATGATGTCGGCATATGAGACCTGGTCCGCGCCGCCAACTTCGAAGATCCGGTACTCAGAAACCGGCAAACTCAGCGCGGCCAGGAGGTAGCCGATCAGATCGTCGATGGCGATCGGCTGCGCCGGCATTGAAACCCATTTGGGTGTGACCATGATCGGCAGGCGCTCCACCAAGGAACGAATCATCTCGAACGAAAGACTGCCCGAGCCGATGACGATCGAAGCGCGGAATTCGAGCACGGGAACCCCGGATTCGCGCAGAATCCTTCCGACCTCCTGGCGGCTGCGCAGGTGCGCGGACAGCGTCTCTTGGTCGTCTCCAAGTCCGCCGAGATAGACGATGCGCCCGACCCCGGCCGCTTTGGCAGCCGCGCCGAAGTTCCGCGCCGCGGTTCGATCATTCTCTTCGAACGACCCGCTCGAACCCATTGAGTGGACCAGGTAATAGGCGATGTCGACT
>DATEEG010000276.1:0-11863 GCA_035281305.1 Acidimicrobiia bacterium
GACTGCCGCGCCTTCGGCGGCCAGGCCGGCGCCTCGGCCCGGATCGAGAATTATCTCGGTTTTCCGGCCGGACTGTCCGGGGCCGATTTGACCGCACGGGCAGTCGCGCAAGCCGCGAGATTCAAAGCCGAGATGCTGATCCCGGTGGAGGCGATCGCCCTCGAGCGAAACGATCCGTTCCGGGTGATCCGTTGCGCCGATGGGACGTCCGCCAATGCCAAGTCGGTCCTGGTCGCTACCGGTGTCTCCTACCGCATGCTTCCGGCCGAGGGCGCCGATCGATTCGCGGGAGCCGGCGTCTATTACGGAGCGTCGGGAGTCGAAGCCACCGAGTACGCCGATCAAGACGTCGCGGTCATCGGGGGCGGGAACTCCGCCGGACAGGCTGCCCTCTTTCTCGCCGCCAGGGCATCGTCGGTTCGGATCATCGTCCGCGGCGCCGGCCTGGCCGCCACGATGTCGGCCTACCTGGTGGATCGCATTGCTTCGACACCCAACATCGAGGTGGTCGAAGAATCCTCGGTCGTGGCCGTGCAGGGCGACCAGCACGTCGAGAGCATCGTCGTCGACGGGCCGTCGGGCCGGAGCACGATCCCGATGGCGGCCGTCTTTGTCTACATCGGCCAGGCGCCCCGCACCGATTGGCTCGGGGACCAGGTCCAGCGAGACGACCACGGATTCGTTCTGACCGGAAACGAGTGCACGCCCGGGGTGGCCTGGAGCCTGGGGCGCCAACCTTTGCCTCTCGAAACCAGCCTTCCCGGAGTGTTCGCAGCCGGGGACGTCCGGGCCAGTTCGATCAAGCGGGTCGCTTCGGCTGCCGGTGAGGGGGCGATGGCGGTGCGGATGATCCACGAACACCTGGCCAGCCTGTGAACACTTTCGAAGTCCTCTCGAGCCTGCCTTATTTTTCGGGACTGCCGCTCGAACAGATCGAGTCGCTGTGCCGCTCGTGCCAGGTGATCGAGGTCGAGCGGGGCCAGGTCGTGATTGTCGAGGGGAGCCCTCCCGAAGGATTACTGGTCGTGGTGGAGGGCACCTTCGAAGCAACCCGCCAGGTCGGGTCCGAACAGATGAGGCTCGGATCGGCCAGCCAGGGCGAGGTTCTGGGTGAGATGTCGATCCTCGAGAACCAGGTGGCCTCGGCGACGGTGCGGGCGCTCGAAAAGGGGTCGTTGATAAAAGTACCCGTCGAGGTGTTCCGTAAGGTCCTCGCCGATCCGGGCCTGCTCGGGGCGATGGTGAGCACTGTGACGAGACGTCTGCGCGAGCGCGAGGCCGCCTTCTATCGGAACGAAAAGCTGGCCTCGTTGGGCCAATTGTCGGCAGGGCTGTTGCACGAGGTCAACAACCCGGCGGCAGCGATCGCCAGGGCGGCTCATCATCTCGCGATCGTCGCCGAGGAACTCGTTCCTGCCCAGGAACCGGTGACTCTCACGCCGCTCCAACGGGCCGATCGCGAACAGTCGATGACAGACATGCTCGAAGCCGCCGGACTCCAGCATCCGGCCGATCTGGCGGCCTCGCTCGTAGCCCAGGGCTGGAGCCCCGAGCTGGTTTCAGCGCGGGCCGTCGACCAACTGGAATTGGAGCGTCTGGCGCGCCTGGTCCATGCCCGGCAACTGGCGCTCGAGGTCGGCATGGCCGCGGCCAGGATCAGCGAGCTGGTCAATGCGGTCAAACGCTGGACTTACTCGGGCCAGGGACCGGTGCAGGACGTCGATCTCAATCAGGTCATAAATGACAGCTGCACATTGTTGCGGCACAAGGCGTCCGGCAAGAAGCTCGAACTGCTGTTTGCCGAGGGGCTTCCGACCATTCAAGGGAGGGGCGCCGAACTGAGCCAGGTGGTCACGAACCTGGTCGATAACGCTCTCGACGCGGCGACGTCGCAAGTGACCGTCCAGACGTCGGCGTCATCGCATGAGGTCCTGCTGGAGGTGAGAGACGATGGCGGCGGGATCCCCGAGGATCAGATATCCCGCATCTGGGAGCCCTTCTACACGACCAAACCGCTCGGGATCGGCACCGGCATCGGGCTGGCGATCAGCCAGAAGATCATTGCCGATCTCGGCGGTCGCATCGAGGTGCGGTCGAAGCCCGGGCTCACCGTCTTCTCCGTCCATCTCCCGATCGATGCCGCCACGACAGATCAAGTTGGAGCCGACCCGGCCGACCCGCCTCAGTAGCCTCACGCCCAACGATGGTCAGTCTTCCAACCGGGACGGTGACGTTTCTCTTCACCGATATCGAAGGGTCGACCAGGCTCCTGCAAGAAATCGGGCCCGACTACGGGACGGTCCTCGATGATCACTCGCGAATCATCCGGGGTGCGATCGCCGGCCATTCCGGGATGGTGGTCTCCACAGAAGGCGACTCGTTCTTCGCAGTCTTCACCTCACCCGAGGATGCCGTCGCCGCAGCAGTTGAGTTACAGCGCAAGCTCGAGGCCCATGAGTGGCCGTCCGGCGCCAGGATCCGGGTGAGGACCGGCATCCATACCGGGGAAGGAGCCATCGGAGGAGACAACTACGTCGGTATCGACGTTCATCGCGCGGCCCGGATCGCTGCTGCCGGTCATGGCGGGCAAGTACTCCTGTCCGATTCGACCGCGGTCCTCGCTCAGGATCATCTGCCGGGAGGGGTGAGTCTGCGCTCGATGGGCAGTCACCGCCTCAAGGACCTGGCCCGGACCGAGGGACTTCATCAACTCGTCATCGACGGACTGGTTTCCGAATTTCCGCCTTTGAAGACCCTGGAGTTCGTTCCCAACAACCTGCCGGTGGAGATGACCTCGTTCGTGGGACGTGGCGAGATGGCGGGCGTTTTGAGCCAACTCGAGACTGCCCGGATCGTCACGCTCACGGGTCCCGGCGGGACCGGGAAGACCCGTTTGTCTCTGCAAGTCGCGGCCGAACTGACCGGTCAATTCGCCGACGGGGTCTGGTTCGTGCCCCTGGCAGCCATACGCGAGCCGGATCTGGTCACCTCGGCCGTGGCGACCACCCTGGGCCTGCAGCCGTCGGCTGACGATCCCGACGCCCGCCTCGCCGACTACCTGCGGACCAAGCACCTGCTCCTGGTTCTTGACAATTTCGAGCAAGTCATCGACGGGGCGCCGAAGATCTCTCGCTGGCTGCAGGGTGCTCCCGGGCTCCGGGTCCTGGTCACCTCCCGCGGTCCCCTCCGAATCTCGGGGGAACGAGAATTCCCGGTTCCGCCCCTGGCCCTGCCGTCCGAGCACGAGCTCTTGACCCCCGAGACCTTGATGAGGTTCGAGGCGGTTGCCTTGTTCGTCGACCGGGCCCGGGGAGCCCGGCCCGACTTCACCCTTGATGCCCGGACTGCTCCGGTGGTGGCTGAAATCGTGGCCAAGCTCGATGGGTTGCCGCTGGCGATCGAATTGGCGGCCGCCCGCATCCGGCTCCTGTCGCTCGAAGGAATTCGCGATCGGCTCGGCTCCCGGCTCGGGTTGTTGACCGGCGGTGCCCGCGACCTGCCCGAGCGCCAGCGCACTCTGCGCAGCGCCATCGAATGGAGCTATGACCTCCTCGACGAAGAGCACCGCCGATTGTTTGCTCGCCTTGGAGTGTTCGTGGGTGGGTTTGCCATCGAGCGTGCCGGAGACGTCTGCGGTCCGGGCCTCGGCATCGACATACTCGACGGAATCTCCGCTCTCGGAGATCAGGGTTTGCTGCGTCGGATCGAATCGGTCGACCAGTCCCGTTTCTTGATGTTGGAAACGATCAGGGAGTTCGCGGTCGAATGCCTGGCGGCCGGAGGTGAGGACGTAGAGGTGCGCGGTCGCCACGCCAGGGTCTATCTGGGTTTCGCCGAGGCCGCGGCACCGATGTTCACGCGACGGGCCGTGCGATCATGGCTCGATCTCTCAGAGACGGACCACGACAACCTGAGGGCGGCGTTTGCCTGGGCGGTTGAGCGACAAGACGGGGATCTGGCCCAGAGGCTGAGCGGGGCGCTCTGGCGTTTCTGGCAGATGCGGGGACACCTGCGCGAAGGCCGCGAGAAGGTCGAGATCGCACTGAAGGTTCCCGGCGGCACCCCATCGAGTGAGTTGGCAGCACGGGAGGCGGCCGGAGGCCTCGCTTATTGGCAGGCGGACATGGAGGCGGCCGAGGCCCACTACCTGGTGGCAGTTGACCTGGCACGTCAGACAGGCGACCCGGCGTTGATCGCCAACGCCATCTACAACGTCTCCTCGCCGCGGGCAGTTCACATGGGAGTGGACGAGGTCCTGGCGATGCTCGACCACGGGCTGGAGCTGGCCGAAAGCCTCGGTGATCGGGCTTTGATCGGCCGCCTCCATTGGGGCAGAGGCACGGTCCATTACCTGAGCGAGCGACCCGAGATCGAGAGTCCCGAGGCTGCCCTCGTCGAGTTTCGGCTGGCAGCCGAATACCTGGCCGGAAGCGAGGAGATCTTCGACATCGGATGGACCGAACGGATGCTGGCGAGCGTGCTGCTCGGCCTCGGCCGGGCCGACGAGGCCGAGATCCATCTCCGGCGGGGCCTGGAGATGTTTGTCGAGGCGGGGGACCTCTCGGCTCTGCCACTTCACGTCGCCGATTTCGTTCAGCTGGCACTGGCCCGCGGCCAGTTCGACCGGGCCATCGTCCTGGCGGGTGCCGCCAGCGCACTGCAGACCTATAGCGAGACCCGGTTGCTCGATCTGGTCGCCAACGACGTCAAGGGACTCGACCGCGCAATCGAAGGCGTCGGGCGCGAGCGGGCCGAGAAGCTGGCAAGCGAGGGCCAGGCGTTGAATGTCGACCAGATACTGGAGCGCATCGGATCCGACGAATGAGCCGGACCGCGACTCGCGCCGCCTAGACCAGTGGCCAGGGAACAGCCGGACGATCGTCCGGTGGATGGGGATGAACCGGTGAGCTGATCAGTTCCTCGACTCGGGCGGACAGGCTGGCGGCTTCCTCCTCCGACAGCAGCTCGGCCACCCGGGTCGCAAGGCCTGCCGTCAGCCGCGCCCGCAACCCGCTCAGGGCCTCCAGCAGCGGCTCCGGGATCGGTTCGCCCGCGAACCCCCAGAGGACGGTTCGCAATTTCGGATCGGCGTGAAATGTGAGGCCGTGATCGATGGCCCACAACCGATCGGTCTTCTTGTCGCGAATGACGTGGCCGATCTTGCGGTCGGCGTTGTTGCAGACGATGTCCAGCACCGCCACCGGCCATAGCCGCTGATCGAGGTGGGGGATGAACAGGGGCCGCGGATCGAAGTCGAAGTCTTCCTCGACGAACCGCTGGGCCGAACCCGGTCCGAACGGTCCATCGGCCAGGATCGTTTCCGGGACGAGATCGAGTCCCAACCCGGTAGCGACCTCATAGGTCAGAACCTCCCGGGCTGCCAGTGTGCGCCAGGCGAAATCCCAGAGAGGGTTCTCACCGCGCTCGGGTTTGTACACCCACAAGCCGCCCGTTGCATCCCTGGCGAGCAGGGTCGTATTGCTGGCGTACGGCATCCGGCCCTCGACTTCCACCAGAGCCAGTCGATCCCCTCCCAAGACTCAACCGGCCTCGTCCGGGTCGGGGTGGTCAGGCATGGTGGCCGTTGACCGACGGGCATCGATGGCCGTCGGGGTCTTCGGGGAGACCACAGCGAGGGCAGATCGGCCGGCCGGCGGCCACCACCTCGACCGCTATCAGAGCCATCGCCCGAAACTGTTCGGGAGTGACGACGAAGGTGGCGGAGTCTTCCTCGTCGGGGGAGGTGAGGGTGATGGAAAGGAACTCGCTTTCGTGCACCGCGACCCCGATCGAGCCGATCCTGAACTTGGGCTCCTCGGGATCGATGATCGGCAACCGACTGAGAACCAGCCGTTGCACCGCTTCTTCATCCGAATCGAGGCCGGCCATGGTGAGCAGCCGAAGGCCTTGTTGGGCGAGTTCGGCGACCTGGTTCTTCTCGCACGGGAAGGAGTGAGTTCGCCCGCCGGCTGTCACCTCCAGGAAGAAGCGACGCTGTCCGGGCTGCCCGATGGCGCCTGCGGCAAGTCGCTCGGCCGGTCCCAGGTCTTCTACAGCCATGTCTTCTCTATTGCCACGTCTGCGGATCTCCGTTGCTGTTGATGGTGACGACCCGGGGGGCGCCGCGGTCGGGAAGATCGATCACGGCCACCGAGGCGGGGGCGACCGCGATCCGATTGAACAAGTCAAGCGGCTGGCCGAGGTAATGCGACAGCGCCGCCTTGATGGTGTCGGCGTGGCTGACGGCCACGATCGCGTGGTTGCGGTGGCGGCTGGCCAGTTCCTGGCACGTCTTGACCATCCTGGTCTGGGCTTCGAGCAGCGATTCACCGTCGGGGAATCTGACCCGCGACGGAGTGGTCACGACCGTACGCCAGGCCTTGAGTTTGTAGAGCGATCTCAGGCTGCGGCCGGCCCACCGGCCGTAGTCGACTTCGATCAAGCCATCGTGGGTCAGGACCTGCTTGCGCTGGCGGCTGGCAATGGCTCCGGCAGTTTGCAGCGCCCGCTCCAACGGCGACGCGTATACGGCTGCCACCTTCACCCCCGCCAGGCGCACTGCCACCTCCGCCGCCATTTGCAGGCCCTGTTCGGAGAGCGGATGCCCCGGAAGCCGGCCGTACAGGGTCTTGCCGGTTTCGGCGGTGGGGGCGTGACGGACGAGCACTAGTCGGGCCATGGGTGAGCAACGGTAGTGGCCTCCCCTGACCCCCGTTTTCGCGCATCGAACGCGGCCCAGAGGCCGCGTTCGATGCGCGAAAAGGCTTCTAGAGCAACCTCGCCTGGTCGGGGGGCTCGAGGAGTTCGGGGCCGTTGTTCTTCACGCTGTTCACTCTCGTCGAAACTTCCCGCTGCATCCACAGATCGGCCGCGATCGGCTGAATGAGACCCTTGACCTCGTCGGGTTCAGTGACGTCACGATCGAGCCACGCGCCCCACACCTCGGGGACGAGTGCCACCGGCATGCGGCTGTGGATCCCGGAGATGACCCCGGTGGCCGCCGTCGTCAGGATCGCGCAGCTGCGGATCCACTCGTCGTCAGCGGGGTTCTTCCATACCGACCACAGGCCGGCGAATCCGACGGGGTAGCCGTCGGCCCGGAAGATCCAGTGCGGGCTGCGACCTCGCTCCCTGGGCTCCCATTCGTAGAACCCGTCGGCGGGGATCAGGCACCTCTTTTTCGAAAACGAGTCGCGGAAGGCCGGTGTGGTGGCGACCGTTTCGGCGCGGGCGTTGATGTTGAGCGTCTTCGTGTCGCCGGCCCAATGGGGGATCAGACCCCAGCGCATCGTGCCGAGATTGCGAGCTTCCTCCCGTTCGGCGACGACGTAGACCGGGTCGGTGGGGGCAACGTTCCACGAGTGGTCCAGTGGCTCGGCCAGGACGTGGTCGACTCCGAAGTATTCGGCGTAGAAGTCAACGTCGCCGGAAAGCGAGAAGCGGCCGCACATTCCGTCTCAGGCCTCGACGGCGAACCGACGCAGGTCGTCGAGGGCGGCGAACTCGAGCGTGGCGGCATGGGTGGCTTCGAGTACGACGGGCGGGGCAACACCGGCTTCGAGTGCTTCGACCCAACGTGAAGCGCACAGGCACCAGCAGTCGCCCGGTTGCAGGCCGGCAAAGCCATAGTCGGGCATTGGAGTGGAAAGGTCGTTGCCCGCCTTCTTGGAGAACTCGAGGAACTCGGCCGTGACACGGGCGCAGACGGTATGGACCCCGATGTCGTCGGACCCGGTTTCACAACATCCGCTGCGGTAGAAACCCGTCAGCGGCTGGCGAGAGCATTCTTGAAGGGCGGTGCCGAGGACATTCTGGGCCACGGGATGAATGTAGGCGCGTACGCGGGGTAACCAGGACCGGACCGGCGAATTGCATGTCGACCATTGGTGAAGGGGCCCCTGGCGGGGCCCCTTCACGATTGCGAGTTCACCTGTAAGCCGGATTCTGTGAGGAACTCTCGTTCCCCGGTGACCATCCATCTGGGACGACGATTGCTCGCCGCCTCGTGCGGCCTACCCGGGACTTGATCGACGGGCCGTCGGTGTCCCTGCTTGGCCTTGCTCCGGGTGGGGCTTGCCAGCCGCCCGGTTGCCCGGGACGCTGGTGGTCTCTTACACCACCGTTTCATCCTTGCCTGTGCCTTCCTCGTGCGAGTCGGGCCATCGGCGGTCTGTTTTCTGTTGCGCTATCCGTCGGGTCTCCCCGCCTGGGAGTTACCCAGCACCCTGCCCTGCGGAGTCCGGACTTTCCTCGAACCACCCCCCGTTTGTTCGGGTGGGCGATCCGCGGTCACCCGGTGGGCTCGCGATCCACATTGTACCGGCGCCGGCCCCCCAGCCACCCGGCAAATCCACCCACCACGATTGCGATCGCGGCCAGCAGCACAACCTGGCTGGTCGGGGCCGGGCTGCCGCCGAGTATGGAGATGAGGAGGACAACTGCTGCCATCGCCAGGCCGGTGATCGACCCGTGGAATCGCCCGTTGAAGGGTGCCACCCGACCCGCCAGATAGCCGCCCCCCGTCAGGCCCGCCACAAGTGAAAACGACAACACCAAAGCCGGGCCCTCTTCCGCTCCGACCAGGCGGGCGATCAACAGGCCGAGAAGGAAGACAGCCCCCGCCACCAGGGCCCCCCCGGCGGTCCCGACCATCACGGCGGAGATCCGTACGGTCCCGAGCATCACCGCTCACCGATTCCGCGCGTCGCGTCGACCGGTGTTACCGGGTCGGGCCCCCTCGGAGCCGTAGATTGGGGCCGGACCATGTCGGTCTCCGGCCGGGCAAACCGGCGGGAGAGAAAGGAGCTACTCGTGGTCATCAATAAGTACCTGGCCGAATTGGTGGGCACCTTCATTCTGGTGTTCTTCGGCTCGATGTCGGTACTCGCGACAGCGGCTACCGGAGGTCCCGTGATGGCCATCGTCCCGTTCGGCTTCGGCCTCGGGCTCCTGGCGGCGATCTACGCCGTCGGTCACGTGTCCGGAGGCCACTTCAACCCGGCCGTCACCCTCGCCATGTGGCTCGACAAACGGACTTCTACGTCCGACCTCATCGGTTATTGGATCGGCCAGATCGTAGGCGGAGTCCTCGCTTCGGGAGTGGTGTTGTTCGTCGCCGACCGGGAGGCGGTCCAGTCGACCGTCAACCGCCACGCCTCGAGCGGCTCGGGACTGCTGCTGGAGGGCGTCCTCACCCTCGTCTTCGTGATGGTGATCCTGGCCTCGACCCGACGGGCTCCGTCGCTGGCCGGAATCGTCATTCCCCTCACCCTCGTCGGGGTCCACCTCGCCGGTATCCCCTTCAGCGGAGCTTCGGTCAACCCGGCCCGATCGTTCGGCCCGGCGTTGATCGGCGGTGACTTCGACGGGTTCTGGATCTATGTCGTCGGACCTTTGGCGGGCGCCGCGGTGGCATGGGTTTTCTGGCGAATGTTCGGAGGCGACGAAGAAACCGCGTGAAGGCGGACTTTCAACGTCCGAACATCCCGAATGGCAGGGCGCGTCCGGTGCGACGCCTACCGCCGGAGGGCTCTCCAGATCCCCAGAGCCGCCAGGAACAAAGTGATGCCGGCCTTGGTGAAGTCGATCACGGGGCGGACGTCGACGCCGTTCGGGCCGACCCGGATCACCGCGACCGGCCTCCCCTGAGCCCCACCCCCGCCTCCGGAACCGAAACCGCCGCCCTGGCGCTCGTCGCCACCCCCGCCGAACCCGAACCCGCCCCCGCGTTCCCAGGCTGCCGCCGTGATGACGAGGTCGCTCCCCACCGTCACCGGCTCTGAGAACACGGAGCCGGGGGAGGCGTCGCCGAGCAGGGTGGCCAGCGCCTCGACCGCATTGGAGCCGACATCTTTCATCGATCCAGCGAAGTCCGTCATGAAAGCTTCCTCCTGTTGGTGACTCCGGTGATGGTTTGTTTTCGTGATGTGAGGGTCCGAAGCAGTATCGCCGTCGTTGCGGCCAGGGCACCGATCCGGGCAATCATCACGTAATCGTGCACCCTGGTCGGGGGCATGCCATCGACCACGACGGTGGAGGGGGCCCGATATGAGAAGCCGCCGCCCCTCTCGGCCCCGCCAACGGTGAGAGACCAGTTGGCTTCCGTCAGTGCCACCGATGTGTCGGCGTGAGAGAGACGGGTCACTCGCTCGGACCGACGAAGCCGGAACATCGTCAGGTGAAAGCGTCTTCGCCGAGATCTTCCAGGCCCGCGACCCATCCCGTCGGGAGGCTCCAGTGCCGGGCACCTCTGACGACCTGCTCCATGTACTTGGGGTCAGGGGGATGGTCGCCCTCGAGTCCGGTGTGGGAGAACGTGACCACCTCGTATTTGTTGCCGGCCCGGTCGACCGCTCTCAGGTCTTTGCGGGGAGTGCGTCCTTGCCCGGCCTCGGCCTTTTCGATGAGGGCGGATTCCTTGGCGTTCACTTCGAATATCGCCCCCCAGACGGTGTTGCCGGCGGCGGGCCGAACCGATGGGCGTCCGTCCGGAGTGGGGAAAACGAGCTTGGCTTCGGGCAGGTGGGCGATGTGGAGGAACTTGGCGTTGGGAGCGATGGACGTCAGCAACTCGGGATCGAGCATTGCGCTGTAGGCGAAATAGAGCATCGTTGGGGGCCCAATTGTACCGAGTGTGTGATTAGTCACTCGGGATACACTCCGGCGCCAATGGATTGGTCGACGATTCTCGGCAAACTCGCCTCCGGGACTGACATCTCCCGGGACGAGGCACGGGGCGCAATGTCGGAGGTGATGGGGGGAACCGCCACCCCGGCCCAGATCTCGGCCTTGATCGTATCGCTGCGGATGAAGGGCGAGACCGTCGATGAGATGACCGGCCTGGTCGAGGCGATTCAATCGGCGGCGGTCCCGGTCACCGTCGATGCCGACGGCCTGGTGGACGTGGTCGGGACCGGGGGAGATCGTTCTGGGACCTTCAACATCTCGACGACCGCCGCTCTGATCGCGGCGGCGGCGGGCGTGCGGGTGGCCAAGCACGGCAACCGGTCAGTCTCATCCAAATGCGGTTCGGCGGACGTTCTGGAAGGATTGGGAGTGGCGATCGACCTGCCGGTCGAGGCGAATCTGACCCTTCTGGCCGAAACCGGCTTCGCCTTCTTCTTCGCCCCCCTCTACCACCCCTCCTTCCGCCACGCCGGCCCGGTGCGGCGTGAGCTCGGCATCTCTACTGTCTTCAACTTTCTGGGCCCCCTGGCCAACCCCGCCGGGGCTCGTCGGCAAGCGGTCGGAGTCTCCGATCGGCGCATGGCCGAGCGTGTCATTGGCGTCCTGTCGAGTCTCGGTTCTGAGTTCTCCTTCGTGTGTTCAGGTGATGGGGGAGTGGACGAGATCACCACCAGTGGTCCGACCCTCATCTACCGGCTCAAAGAGGGCGAGATCACGCATGCCGAGTTCACCCCGGCTGACTTCGGAATCGACCGCTCCGATCTCGGCGAGATCCAGGGGGGCAGCGTTGCAGACAACGTTGCGATCTTGCGGCGCGTGCTCGAAGGGGAAGCCGGGCCTTATCGCGACGCAGCGGTGATCAACACGGCTCCTGCGCTCGTCGTGTCGGGCGTGGCCGAGGGATTCGTCGAGGCGGTCGAACTGGCCGGGCGAACCATCGACAGCGGAGCCGCGGGGGCGTTCCTCGATCGGTTGGTGGCTCGGAGTCGTTCGCTGCGGGTCCCCGAGACCGGGTAGCCGGTGCACATCGACGGCGATGTCCTGTTGGCCTCGCTTCGCTCATCGGGCCTTCGCATCACGGTCGCCCGTCGCGCCGTTTGCCAGGTGCTGGCCGAAGCTCATGACGATCATCTGACGGCGTCGGATCTACATCAAAGGGTCGAGGCCCTCATCGGCG